>JAFGDF010000076.1 GCA_016932235.1 Deltaproteobacteria bacterium
ACATATTCAATATCAGAACATTAATGGCGGTAAAGATACCAGCCAAGGAGATACCAAGGCAGGCCCGACTAATAAGCAGAACTTAGAACGACTCGATCAGCAGACCTGATCCTCCGGCCAGACCATAACCGAGTAATGTAAGGATATACGGACATTTGACACCCTTGCGATCGATAATGCTACCCATCAGAGGGCAAAAAACAGCCATGAACAAGCCGTGTGTGGTGATAATGATACCTACGTTTGAAGGTGCGACACCTAGGTTTTCACTGAGCAGATTGAGAATCGGTGCAATGATGGTTCCTGCCATAATGGTTAAGGTGGCCGAAGTCAGAATCACGCCTAGGGTGAACCTTTCCATATTTTTCATATTTTCTAATCCCTTTGTATTACGATGTTATCTCATCTATCCTGTTAATGCTACGAATCTCTTGCCCGTATTATTTTTGCACTAGTAAGGCTTATTACCAGGAAGGTAAAGACATGATCTTCCTACTCAAGTAAGTATCATATATTGCTTTTAATCTCTGCCATTTTTATATCACTGATTGTTAAATCCGACATATATTAAAACAGTTGCCATTAGAATTTGTAATACCCCATCACATCGGTTATAATCCAGTTAAACATTTGGCAAGTAACCTCACAATTTATTGAGTCTTGATTTCTTTCTTATTGTAAAAGTATACAGAATAATATAATAAGTCCACAATCGTTTTGAATGTTGCCTGTTTGGATTAATTTTTATCCTGCCCCTAATAAGAAGCCATGATAAAACATCCAAAAAGATGCATACCAGCAGACCCAATCTAAACGACTGTATAATCGGTGTTGGCATAATCATTTATTGTCCCATTAACAGCCTTGACATGCTGCTATAAGGATTATCAAAGTATTGTCAATGGAAAATAAACATGTGGAATCTAAATATCGATGGTACGTGCTTAGCCTGTCCGCTCTGACTCTGACATTCTGTGTAGCCATGCCACGCATATGTATGGCCGTGCTTTTCAATGAGATCTCTGCAGACATCGGGTTAAACATAGTGGAGGTTGGCTGGATATGGGGATTTTTTCCTCTATCGGGAATATTAACCGTTTTCGTTGCTGGCCTTCTATCTGATCGCTTTGGTGCAAAGCGAATGCTGATTATTGCTTGTATAATGGGAGGACTTGCCGGAGCTTCAAGGGGTGTGTCTAGTAACTTTATTAGCCTGGCAGTAACAACTATGTTATACGGGCTTTTTCACGGTGTTCTGCCGGCTACCATTTTAAAGATGATCGCTACATGGTTTTCATCCCGTCAACTAGGTCTTGCCATTGGTACTCTAGCTACCGGAATGGGTTTGGGCTTCACAATAAGCTCCATGTTTAGTGCTACCCTGCTATCTCCCATGCTAGGGGGTTGGAGAGGTGTTCTATTTTTATACGGCGCTATCTCAGTATTAATCTCTTTGATCTGGTTTATTACGGTTAAAGAACCGATGACTGTGAGAACTGGCACCGGCGATAGATTTACAACACTTGAGACGATATATCATGTGCTCCATAACAAGCATGTCTGGTTGATCAGCATAGGCATGCTAGGCTATACAGCCTGCATAGAGGGGATGAATGGTTATTTGCCTCTTTATCTTCGTGAATTTAAAGGTTGGTTACCCGCCAGTGCCGACGGTACTCTAGCTGCTTTCATGGGATTCAGTACATTGGGAGCCGTTCCAATCTCTCTGTTATCTGATAAAATAGGCCTGCGTAAACTTTTCCTTTTATCCATAGTTACTGCTGCCATCGTTGGCGTAGGCCTGCTTTCAGTAGCAGATGGACTACTGATATGGGTGCTTATGATACTGGTAGGTGTAGGTAGGGACGGACTTATAGCACTTTCAAATGCCACCAATATAGAAGATAAAGGTATTGGGGCTCAATATGCTGGCACAGCTGGTGGCTTTATGCAGACCTTCACTCGTATAGGCTCATTCATATCGCCGCCCATGGGTAATAGCTTGGCGGCCAGTGGAGCAGGGTTACCCTTTATTGTCTGGTCGGCTTTTGGAGCAATTGCCCTCGTATGCTTTTTGCTGACCAGGGAAACGGGTCACCGACAGGCCTGAGTTCAAAGATCCATCGAGCCTCTTAGATCAGATGTTCATCGATATGTTGTCATAAAATTGAGTGCTTAAGCACGATTTTATTCAAGATACTAGACCTACTCTCAAGTTCTAGAAAACTTTACTTTACTGCTATAAGTAGTAACTCCCATAAATAATCGGGAACAATAGATTATGATAAGCAGTATTATCTGTGTCTATGACACATTAAATATGAACTTCCTTGTGATGTGTGACAGATGAGATAGCAGCAGCTACAAATTATGGATATTAGTCGGCACACCAGCAGCCTGTCGGACTTTGGCCGACAGGCTGCCGCAAAGATTTTAAAAACGATTTTGTTTCAAAAAGTTATATTCTATTATTTACCGAGTGCAATGAATAAGATTAGAAATAAATATCGCCAAAAACAAATGAAAGTCCGAATCTTCATAGGAGACTGTCGGCTAGAGTCCGACAGTCTCCTAGTCAACACGGCTGAGATGTTCGCTGATAACAGCGCCTTTTTCCGGCTTCATAACCGCCAGGATTTCTCCAGCTGATTTGCCCTTCATATTGCCCAGGATCCTTACTACTACAGCCGTATCGAGTTTATCCAATATCGCGGCTGCCCTGGAAGGTTCCATCGCGCTATAGAGTGAAACCAGATGTGATATTCTGCCGTCACTCAGCGCCTTTTCACGTTCCGCCAGATCTTTGGCAAATACTGTTAGCCTTGTCTGAAGTTCCATGAGTTCCTCTAGTTTTGTATCAATCTCATTTTTTAAAGGGAGCATGTTATTTTCTCTCCTTTCAAGCTCCATCTCCCTCTCATTTAACTCCTGTTCCTTTTTGTTCAGAGTCCTTTCTCTTTCGTCAATAACGGGATCTTTTTCAATATTATCCTCTCCAGCCTGGGCCAGATTTGCGGTCTTGAATTTCATGGGACCGAGTTTAAGATAAAAGCTGCTTATGCCGATCTTGGCAAAAATAAGGAGGCTCAGAGCGACAACTGATATGGTAACAAGATTCAGTTTTGGAGGTATTCTTTGCCGTACCTTATTATCGCCGACTCGCCCATTTCTTTCTCTTCCGTTAGATGTTGACAATATTTCCATTTTTTTAAATCCTTTTCGCGTAGCTTTTCAAGAATCTTACACTGTTTTGTTTTTTCAAGCACATTCTTCAATTTTTTTTCCACCATCTTTTCAGAATCTATTATTTTCTGTTCCTGCCGGATTATCTTAATCTTCATCGCACCGGTATATTCAGAGAAACTGTTCAAAATGCCTGATAAAAGCCTTTCCTTCAGGCCCCTTTCCAGATCACATTGAGCCTCCTCCATTTCCTTTCTCAGGAATGAAAGCCTTTCATTATCCCGCTTAAGGTCCAGTTGTGCGCGGGAAAGCTCGATCTCTGCGATCTCCTTCAGGCGTTTTCTGTAGGATAATAGCGCGCTGTATCTGAACTTGAAATTCATAATGAATCCTTTCAGATTCACATTTCATTTATCTTTTTCCCGGGAAATCGCCGCAGCTGTTACGGCTTTTTTCCCGGCCAGAATCCTTCCCATCTCTTCGTATGTTTTTTCCAGTGATGAGGATACGAAAATATCCTGGCGTAGAAAAGAGTTAAGGTTATCGATCATATCCAGTGCATAATCGGTATTTCTATTATTTCCCCTGACATATGCTCCCAGGTTCACAAGATCTTCGATTTTGGCATAATCGGAAAGGATTCTTCGAAACTCATAAGCCCTCGCGATATGTTCCTTGCTCATAACATCATTCATAAGCCGGCTGACACTTGACAGAACATCAACCGCAGGGTAATGCCCTTTTGAAGCCAGATCTCTGTTCAGGACAATATGACCGTCAACAATGGATCTGACCGCATCGGCAATGGGCTCATTCATGTCATCACCTTCAACCAGTACCGTATAAAGGCCTGTGATCGATCCCTTGGAACAGCTTGTGCCGGCCCTTTCAAGAAGTCTGGGGAGGTGAGCGAAGGTGCTCGGCGGGTAAGCTTTGCTTGCGGGCGGTTCTCCCGCGGATAAACCGACTTCCCTCGCCGCCATAGCAAAACGAGTTATTGAATCCATCATCAAAAGAACGTCTTTGCCCTGATCCCTGAAATATTCTGCCACAGTAGCGGCAAGATAGGCCCCTCTTATCCTTATAAGCGGTGAACTGTCGGATGTGGCGACAATTACCGCAGATCTTTTCAAACCTTCATCGCCAAGATCTCTTTCGATAAATTCCCTTACCTCCCTGCCTCGCTCTCCGATAAGTGCGATAATATTAACATCAGCCTTGGTGTATCTGGCTATCATGCCAAGAAGAATACTTTTGCCGACACCGGATCCGGCCATGATTGCCATACGTTGCCCTTTAGCGACTGAGACCATACTGTTTATGGATTTAATTCCCACATCCAGCGGTTCGGAAATCCTGGCCCTGTGAAGGGGGTTCATTGGTTGTGAGTAGAGCGGAATTTTTTTCCCCCGCATGAGCGGGGGGCCATTGTCCAGCGGATTCCCAAGCCCGTCGATGATCCTTCCAAGCATATCGGAACCAGCGTATGCCTTTGCTTCATATTGTACAGCCCTGATGATGCTTCCAGGTTCAACCCCTTCGGATCTGCTTAAAGGCATCAAAAGCAGTTTGTGATCTCTGAAACCTATAGCCTCCGCCACTACCGGATTATCAAGACCGGGACTTAGAATATGGCATATACCTCCCACCGGCACTGCCGGGCCGTTACCCTCGATAACCGTCCCTATGACCTTGTTTACCTGTCCTTCAATTTTTATGGGGCAGGCTGAATTAACATTCTGGATGTATTTTTTAAGTGAAAGGCCCATTGGATTCGTCCACATAGTGTTGATATTGCCGCTCAATCTCTTCTTCCAGCATGGCAATCTGGTCTTCGATTCCGGCATTAATTCTTCCAAAGCCTGTTTCCAGAATGCAGCCTCCATTTATTAAGGAAGGATCTTCTGATAAACTGATCCGCCCGATATTGGAAAGCCTCGAGAGATCCGGCAGCAATCTTCGCACGTTTTCCATATCGTGGGGATTAATTATGATTTTCAACTTACGTTTGTCTGTTAGAAGTTTCAGCGCCGATCTTATGGTGTTCTCTATAACGTTTTTATTTATAGTGATCTCTTCGCCGATGATTTTTTTAGCGATTAAAACGCTCAGTTTTAGCAGTTCTCCTTCAGATTCGATGAAGATTTTCTCCTTGAGGTCGCTTATTCCGCCAAGAAGAAGTTCAAGTTCTCTGGACATCTCTTCGATTTTCTTTTCTTCCAGCTCAAGGCCGTCTTTCCTGCCCTGTTCAAAGCCTTTTTGATATGCATCCATTTCTATCCGGGCAATACGTGTCTTTAAATCTTCTTTTTCGGATTCTCTGTCCTCTATTCTTATAACCGGAAGACACCAGGAGGAAACGGCTGATCTGTCAATGCAGGATACAGCAGGATCAAAAAGAAAATTTTTACCAGATTTATTATTTTCGTCCACTTTCATTTTATTCGATTGAAGCACAGCGTCATATATTATTGCACATTATGTCTGTTATTCTGCGGCTTGCCCGCCCTGGCGCGACCATCGTAGTAAATGCAATGTCACGATTTATAATCCCTGCTTATTTTTGAAGCAAATGTTCTCCAATAGCGGGCTGGGCCAGGGACTGCAGAATACAATCTTTATGAACAGGTAAATCCTGCGATCCCTGGCCCGGACCGTAATAAACAGGAGCTTGATGAAGTACTCTTGTCTGTATATTAAAGGTCCAATCGCTATCCGACACAGTGGTCGTACCAGTGCGGGCAAGCATGCCCTGGACCAGACCCGGGGTCACAGGATGACAATGTAGGATGCTTTAGACAAGGACTTCTTCACCCCCTTTCCCAACAAGAACTATCTTACCTTCTTCTTCAAGCCTTCTTGCCGTTTTTACAATGTTAAGCTGCGCCTGTTCAACATCCCTCAATTTTACGGGACCCATAACGTCCATATCCTCTTTCATCATCTCAGCGGCGCGTTTGCTGACATTATTAAAAATCTTGTTTGTAAGCTCCTCCGAACCGGTTTTCAGCGCCAGTATAAGTTCATCATTGCCTATCTCTTTGAGTAATGCTCTTATCGAGCGGTCATCCAGATGGATGAGATCCGCGAAGACAAACATCTTTTGGCGGATCTCATCCGCGAGTTCCTCTCTGACGCTTTCAACCTTTTCCAGAATATTATTTTCTGTTTGATGATCAAGATGATTGAGGATCTCCGCCGCTGCCACGATACCTCCTTGATTCTCTCTGGTTTCACTCCCAACATCAGAAAGCATATCATCCACAACCTCGTATACCTCATGGATTATTTCGCTTGGGACGTCCTCAAGATCGGCTATTCTTATAATAACCTCACTTTGGATATTGTCAGGCAGAAGCTGTATGATTTCAGCTGCAGAGCTGTATTTCATATTCACCAGTATAAGCGCTATCGTCTGTGGATGTTCATTCATAAGAAGGTTCGCGACTATCTGCGGGTTGATGGTGCTGAGTTTTTCAAAGGATTTCCCTTTTCCTTTTGAAAGCAGATCCCCCAGCAGATCATCGGCTTTTCTGGAATCAAATGCCTTCGGCACCGCCTTTTGGAGGAAGTCTTTTCCTGAAAGACCTATAATCTTATTTCCCTTCATGGCAAGAGCGAATTCATCCAGGACAGCGGAAACCATTTGCTGGTCAATGTTTTTGATCTTGGCCATCTGTTCTCCCAGGATCTTTATATCAGCGTCTTCAAGGTGCCTGAAAACTTTGGCCGTAAAATCTTCCCCCATGACCATGAGGAAAACCGCCGCCTTGCGGGCGCCCATTAAAGGGGTGGATTCCAAATTACCTTACCTCATTAATCCATGTTTTTATTATATCCGCAGCCAGATCGGGGCTGTCTTTAGTTTCTTCCAGCAATTGCTGCTTGGAATTCCGTCTTTTAATTATTTCAGAAGGGGGGCTTTCCAGTGCAGGGGCGCTCTCGCCCTGCTGTTGAGTGATTGTGCCGACATATTCCCCGGTCTGGCTCAACCAGCGTTTAAAAGGTCTTATAGCGAGCAGAAAGAATAACGCAACCAGAATAACATTCAACAAAGGCTTCATACCCCTGCCCGCGTAAGTCAGCCAGTCCTGTTTCTCTTGCGTTTCGGGAACTGTCTCCTCCTGTATATTAAAGGCTATATTTGATACGCTTATCTGATCTCCTCTTAATTGGTTGTATCCTACCGCCGATTTGATAATGTCCTCAAATTCCTTCATCTCTTTCCTGCTTCTGGGTGTAAATTTAGGAGATGTGTTTCCTTTCGCGTCCTTCTCATTCATATAAGGCCCATCGATAATAACGGCGGCTGAAAGCCGTTTTATCTCCCCGGCCGAATTAACAATCTGAGTATTCACTTTGTTCATTTCGTAATTTATTACGGAATTCTCTTTTTCAAAGGTTCTTGCTGAAGGAGTCGCCTGCGCATCCTGCGATTGATAAATCTGAAATTTCAGGTCTGGTGACCCTGATGAGATATCCCTATTACTGTTTGATGTCTCTTTCTGGCGCTGCTCACTTCGGACAACAACACTGTCGGGATCGAACCTCTCCTCGGATATATTCATCTGCCGGAAATCGACTTCGACCGAGACCCTTGCAACGACCTTGTTCATCCCGACTACCGGTTCCATCATTGTTCGGATCCTTTTTTCATAGGTTTCTTCAAGCTTGCGCTGATAATCAAACTGTGTTCCGCTGAGATCGCCAATAATGCCGTCATTGTTTCCCTTTGAAAGAATTCCGCCGGCCATGTCAACTACAGTGATGTTTTCGGGTTTGAGATCCTTCACGGCGCAGGCTACGAGGTTGATAATCCCCTGCAGCTGGCGCTGATCGACTGTCCTTCCAGGATTGGGTCGTATAACGACGGAGGCTGTTGCCAACTTTTCCTGTTCAACAAAGAGAGATTCTGCCACTGTCACGATATGGACCCGGGCCTGGTCTATGGCGTCGAATTGCATGATAGTCCTCGCGAGCTCACCTTCGAGCGCCTGCTGATATTTTAATTTCTGGACAAATTCCGTTGTTCCGAAGGAAATATCATCAAAGATCTCAAAACCAACTCCTGGTCCGCTTGGGATCCCCTCACTTGCGAGCTCCAGTCTCAGCTGGTACACGGAATCGTCTGGGACGAGGACCGCTCTGCCGCCGTCCTTGAGCTGGAAGGGTATTCTCTTTTCATTCAATCTTTCCGTTATCCTGGAGGCGTCCCTGGTATCGAGGTTGGAGAAAAGAACCTGATAGTCTGTTCTGTTTGTCCAGAGAAGAAGAGCAATGAAGCCGCCCGCCACTACGCACAGAGCGACTGCAAAAGACACCCTTTTACCGATTGGAATGGCTTTTAAGACCTGATACAGATTTCCAAATATCCCCGCCATTTTAACTCCTTTTTAAATAGGATCAAAAGTTCATTCTCATGAGCTCCTGATAAGCGTCCATGAGTTTGTTTCTGATCTGGAGCAGGAACTGGAATGAAATGTCGGCTTTTTCAGCGGCTATTATTACATCATGAAGGTCATGGTTTTTACCTAAAGCGAATTCTTCGGCTTTTCTGTCAGATTCTTTGATCTCCGCGTCAACATGTGAAATAAAGGTTTTAAGAGTTTCTTCAAAATTATTCTCCTTTGTTTCACCATTCCTAATTACAGGCCTGTTCCCTGAAGGAAGCGAAGCGGATTGAAATTTTATGGGCTCCATTTGTATTTTCCTTATCTTGCTATATCAATGGCCTTCAGGGCCATTTCTTTGGCAGTCTTCACGACAGCGGCGTTGGCTTCATAAGAGCGGTTGGCGTTCAGCATCTGAACCATCTCTTGGACGATATTAACATTAGGGAGGTAGACATATCCCTTTTCATCCGCGTCCGGATGCGAGGGATCAAAAATCTTTTTAAACTCGCCACTGACCGGCACAACTTCGGAGACTTTGACCCCGTAAAGCTGTGTTTCAAATGAATGATTCAGATTCTCTTCAAACGACCCGTTAATCTCAGCAGTTGCAAAAACCGCCGTTTTTCTCCTATAGGGGGTTCCATTATCGGTACGCGTGGTATTGGAGTTAGCAAGGTTCATTGAAATGACATTTAATCTTGTCCTCTGCGCCTTCATTCCGCTCGCAGCAATATCAATACATTTTATAAGATCCATCGTTTATCTCCTTCCAGACTCAATGGCGCTTCTCAGCGCCTGAAATTTTTTCGAAAGAAGCTTGGCGGACGCTTCAAACAGCAGATTGTTGCGCATCATTTTTGCCATTTCAATATCAAGATTCTGTTCCGATTCTTCATTTGAGCCGGATTCGAGGGTATGAACAGGAAAAGAACGTCCGCCTGACGCAGGATCCTTGGGAAAATGATTTGGGTCTGTAATCTTGAGTTGAACCCGGCCTTTATCCAATGCCTCTTTTAATTCCCTATCAAAACGGAGTTCCCTGTTTTTATAACCCGGAGTATCGGCATTTGCGAGATTAGCGGCTATGACCTGATGGTTGGAACTTCTGAAATCCAGGGCCCTGGAAAGGATTTTCATTGTCCTGTCCATCATGACGTTTCCTAATGAAGTTTTTATATCCATCGCTTGCTTCTCTCAGATACGATTTTTTCGTTCGTTTAAAAAGTGTGTGCTATATGGCTACTGTATAATCCGGTTTTATTACCTGCAAAAGGGATACCAAAAGTTTGAAAGGATCGCGGATAGCATTCTAGAGTACTGCTGGACGTAAGGCATTTTCGTCACTGGATTGACGATGAAATGTGTTTTGTCGAAAAATTGACATTCATTGGTTTTCCATCTCGGCCTTGTACTCATTCAATTTATTCCTTAATGTCCTTATGCTGATGCCCAATGCCTTTGCCGCATGCGTCCGATTGCCTTCATGATCGTCAAGCGCCCGGAAAATCATCTTTTTTTCTATCTCCTTTAGTGGAACAATTCCATTGCCTGCTATATCAACGTGCTCGGGTCTGTTTCCGGGATTGCAGATCATTTCAAGATCCGCGGCCTGAACAAGCTCGGAGTCAATGAGAAGCGCGGTTCTCTCCATTAGGTTTTCAAACTCTCTGACATTGCCGGGCCAATTTTTTCTTTTCAAGAAATCAATTGCATCATGGGATAGCTTTTTTATGGGCGCATCATTGCGCGCGCAATATTTCTTGAGGAATAAATCAGCGAGCGGAACGATATCGTCTGGTCTTTGTCTTAATGGCGGCAGTTCGATGGGAACGACATTCAGGCGATAAAAAAGATCAAGCCTGAAATTACCGTTCTTCGTTTCAGACTCCAGGTCCCTGTTCGTTGTAGCGATCACGCGAACATCGACTGGGAGGGAGCGTTCTCCACCCACTCTGTCTATCTCTCTTTCCTGCAGGACGCGGAGAAGTTTGGCCTGAATGGACGGCGTTGTTTCACTTATCTCATCAAGCAATATAGTGCCGTTATTGGCAAGCTCGAATTTCCCTTTTTTTCGGCTGATTGCGCCCGTAAAGGCTCCTTTCTCATGACCGAAAAGCTCGCTTTCAAGCAGATTTTCAGGAAGCGCGGCACAATTAACGGCAACGAAAGGCCCGCTTTTCCTGTCGCTGCAGGCATGGATAAATTTAGCAACAACTTCTTTGCCGACACCTGTTTCACCTGTGATGAGTACCGTTGAAAGGCTGGATGATATTTTTTCAGCCAGTTTCAGAACTTTTAACATCGAACTATGGGCGGCGACAGGCCTATGCTGATCACTGATTCTTGTGGATCTGAATGGTTGGGATGCCAGAGGGATGCAGGGGTATTTCAATGTCTTCTCGAGTATACTCCATAGATACTCGGTGGAGATGCTTTCCGTTATATATTCCGAAGCACCGGATTTTATGGCATTTATCGCGTCTTCAATGCTGGGCTGGCTGCTGATGAATATCACGGGAAGCCCCGGGTGTTTTTTCTTAATTTCACGCAGCCCGGAGAATATTGACTCTGCGTTTCCATTTATCTGGCCCACCCAGAGACTGGGGGAAAGATCCAGTATCTTGCCTGGCATGTTATCGTCCGTGTCAGTGAGCAATACCCTGTATCCCATGTTTTCCAAACGCTTCCACAGGTCCTTAGGGAGTGAAAAACTGGTGGCTGTCCACAGGATATTCTTTATATTATTAGACATGAGATGAATTAATCTCCTGATTTTTTTCCGATGGACAGTCTGTCCATTTGTTCTTTCAGCGAGAGGGCTCCCATCCTTATTTGAGCCTTCCGCTGGTTTATTTCATCCGCTTCTTCAGCAATTTCGATTAAGATGGGTTCGGCTTTCATTCTTTCCCCAGCTCCCAGATATGATAGGGCCAGTATGAACCTTGTCTCCCAGTATTCTTTTCTTTCAGGGCCGAATCCGAGCTCAAAAGCGCGTTCGAATGAGTCGGCAGCACTCCCGAAATCCCTCTCGCGGTGTGAAATATTTCCGAGTTCAATATGCGCCATTTGGAGAAAATCTTCATTAATCCCGGCCGCCTCGGCAAGTGATATTCCTTTCAAAAGGCAGGCCTTAGCTTCTTTATCTTTCTTTTTCGTGATAAGAATTTTCCCGGTATTTATGCAGACCTTCGCTATTTCAGCTTCTGCAAGTATTCCCGGCTGTTTCAACAGGGACTGATACAGGCTGTAAGCATCATCGAGCATTTCCTCTTCCAGGTATATGTCGGCAAGCATTTGTGTCATCCTGTGCCTGCCGCTATTCTCAGGAGTTTTATCCCTGTTTGTTTCAAGCAGCTTACGGGCCTTATGTCTCTCGTTCTGGGAAATGTAGGCCACGGCCATTTCAATAAAGAGATTCCCTCTTTTCGCGTCGTCAAGATCATAGGGTTTTATCGTGAAAAGAATAGATGCGGCCTTTGCGTATCGCTGCCGGATATTATATGCCTTTCCGACAAGGAGAAGGATTTCAGGGTTAATATTGTCTTTAAGCATGGACCCTATAGACTCGTAGAGGTCGAGCAACTCCTGATAATTTTTTCCTTCATACAAACGACTTAATTCCATTTCGGATGACTTATAATAAAGCCGCCTCGCGTTTTCTCTGGTGTCGGTTTTAACCGGTTTACGGATAAGCCCGGAAAGAGTCTCCAGGACATCCTGATGGCGGTCTTTCTCATAGAGGTGGTAGCCTTTTTCCAGTATTGCCAGATCGCCCAAGGGTTCATTGTTTTTTTCAGCCTGAAGGCTTTCGAAAATTCGGATATCGGAAAGGTAATTCGCAAGACGCAGTTTGGCTATTGCCGCTCCTTCACTGCCCGGATAATAATCGAGAACCATCCTGTAATATTTTTCCGCGGTTACCTCCTGTTTCTGATGGTGGTATGTATCCCCTATGCGTGCGAGAAGAAGATCAATGGATTCCGGTTGATCTCCAATGTTCAAGGCTTTAAACAGATACTCCCTGGCAATGTCATATTTTTTAAGGTAAAGACAATTTTTCGCTGAAAGAAGGAGGTATTCAGGATATTCAAGATGGAAGCCGGCGGAGGCTCCTTCGATTTCCATTATTTTTTGTTGGGCCTCTTCGTAGAGTCCCATGGTATGATAGTAGCCGGCGATCCAGAAAAGTGCCTCCGTCACATGCTCGGAATCCTCAAATTTATCTAGGATGCTCTTGAAGTCGTTCACCGCCTTTTCCATTTGATCCATCAGCAAATAGATCTTGCCCCTGGTTAAATAGGCGAGGGGAACATAATCCGCCCTTCCCATTTTGTTTATTACCATGTTTAGGAGACCTATAGCCGCATGGTTGTTTCCTTCTTCAGCATCCACCTGTGCCATTTTTATATATGACCACGCGGATTGTTCCGAACCTGGAAAGCGGTCCACGGCATGTTTATAGCTTTGAATCACCTGGCCGGACAGTTCCCTTTTGCCGCTTTTCCACATTTTATAATAGAGGTCGGCCCTCAAAAACAATATCTCCTCAATCAGGACTGATTCTGGAAATTTCTCTATAAATTCTTCAGCCAGCAGTACTCCCTTATCAAAATCATTGATTTCCAATGCCTGCTTTATACGGCCAAAGAGGAACGCTTCCTGCGGCCTTAAGCCGCTTACTGATCTGATCTCATGGTTATTTCCGGTGATTTCCTCATGCAACCGCGGTCGCATCCTGAAGATATCGTGGTCTTGTCCCTCAGGGCAGGGTTGATGATTTTCAGGATAGGATATCTCAATTTTCTCGCGTTTAGGAATTTGCATCCTGATCTTATTTGAGGACTCCTGCAGAATATCCCTCTCAATTGATCCACCCTCCTCATTTGTAGAAACCATTGGTTCTTCGGCATATCGGCCTTCATTGATATCGGGGCAGGCCCCTTCAGCAATAGGAAGCGAAACCGGTTTAAGCAGGAGGCCGTTATCCTCAGGTTTGGACGCCGCCGAAAAAAGATCGAGAACCATTCTGTTTCCTATATCCACCCAGAAGACGCTTACATGATCAAGACCTGATTCAAACTTTAGATCCAGATTCGTTTTACCGTGTGCTGTCATATTAATAAGCAGCTCATCCAGTCCTTTTAAAGGGCCGTATTTTTCCCTTTCAGTGGAAAGGTATTCAGCGTCCAGTTCCATTGTTATCATTTTAGGATCATGGAATATCATCTTCCATGAGGGTCTTTTGCTGATATTCATAACCATCCGCGTGGCGTTATCCGTGAATCCGAATCTGATGTTTTTCAGCGTTGTCTTTAATGAGTGGTTTCTGTTATCCA
Source organism: Deltaproteobacteria bacterium (assembly GCA_016932235.1). The sequence continues at coordinate 13,913 of JAFGDF010000076.1, forward strand.
TCTCTCCGTCTTTTTCCGGGAAGATCACTATGAATAGGAGATTTTCTTCTTCCAACCAGGAACTGTCTATTTTTAAGAAAGGTTTTCCGGGTTTGATGATGAGCTCAAGGTCGGATTTATCAGATGCCCTTCTTTCTATGGCCTTGTCTTGTATCGGGAATGTGATTTCAGAATTATTGATTATAAGTTCAAGCATGTCTGCGTTGATCGGCATCAGGCTAAAAGAGGGTCTTTCTTCGAGAAGGATAACCAACTCTACCGAGGTTTCACCAGCGGCCAGTTTCATATTCAGGACCCTATTAGATTCGGCGCGTGCGGATGATAAGAGCAATCCAACCAATACTATTGCCGGTATGGAAAGGATTATTCTCTTTTTTAAAGTGTGGATATTCATTTTTCCCGTTTATCCAGAAGGGCCCGAAGCAGGAAAATGATTTGTTTCCGCGTTATTTTTCCTGACGGTTTTGACTTTTTCATATGATCTCTCCACTACTCCGAAATCAGTATCGTGTCTGAAATTGTTCCGGCAACCGCCTTGATGAGAAGGATGAATAAGGAACTACGTCAAGAACGAAAGCATATCTCATGCCATCTTTTCTGTTCCAAATAAAATGATATATTACAGGAGGTTATGCCTAACTGAGCGAACGCAGCCGGGATTCGGCGTATGAAAGCCTGTGTTCGGTATTTGACGTTTATGGTTGGCAGTCAAAAAGTTGACAATATTATTGGGGACATATTGCTAAACAATAATTATTGACCGGCCATATAATTCTTGATCATCATCCCTGTCTGATCATGAAATAGGGCAATGAAAAGCATCCTGTTCTCTGGCACCATATTTGCTCTGAAGGTTACGAGAAAATGTAAAGGAGAAATAGGCACAGTGAAAAGAGATGAGCTGTTGTTAAAAAATCATGAATTGTTCGTCATGATGGATGAGATTGCGAAAATGCAGGAGAAGGTGACCCGCGGGGACGATATTAACGCTTTTTTAGAGCTAATTGAAAAAAGGAGGAGACTACAAAGGGACATATCCTCAAACATAAGGGATTATAACAAAGAGAAGACCAGTAATGCATCCGACGGTGATGATGAAAAGGGATTAAAAAGACTTACAGAGGCGATATCTGAAGTGATTGATTCCATCAGGGAGTCTGACCAGAGGATCGAGGAGATCATTTTAAAAAAAAAGGATATCCTGGTCTCTGAGATTAAGGAGTTTCGTAAAGGTCAGAAGGCCTTGAAAGGTTATGAGGGAAATCGCGGCAAAAACCCGCGATTCATGGATAGACTCGGATAACCTTCTGCATGATCTGTAATGAAATGAAGCGAAAGGGCGAGAAAAGAAGGCGAACCTCCATTATGCTCAGGGGAAAGACGAATCTGCTTATAGACTGTGGTCCTGATATAGCGGTTCAATTGTCCGCATGTGGCGCGGGAAAACCGGACGCTATTCTCATAACTCATGAACATGGTGATCATTTCCTCGGGATGGATGAACTTGTTTCATACAGAAGAAACACACCGGCCGAATTTTACCAGCCCATAAAGGTTTATTCCACAAAAAAGAGCTGGCAGGTTATAGGGAATACATTCGGCTATCTGGGGGAAATTGGTGTTATTGAAATCCATGAGGTTGATGCTGGCCGGGCTTACAAAATAGGAGAGTTTGAGGCCATACCCTTCAAGACGGAACATGGGGAATTGGCTTCCGGTTCAGTCGGGTATATAATCAAGACCATCGGTAGTGACGGGGAAAAAGTAAAATTGGGATATACCTCTGATTTCGGATTGTCATATAAGGTTACGGTCGCCTATGATTATCTTCGAAGGGCCATCTAACAGTCTGTCGGACTTTGTCCGGCAGTCTTCCCCAAAATCCACCATCAAATCTAAGACAATATAGTAATGGGGCTGGATTTTGGCATAACCCTGGCCACCAGCGAGGTGCCAGATGCAAGCGACGCCGCCGGGCGAAAAAAAAGCCCGGATTGAACGATAAGGAAACTTCATCATTCACGAAGGGCCTACAGGCCTTTATTGAATGTGGATTCCCCGGTCGAGCCGGGGAATGACAGGTGAAAAGAAAGATTTTGTCATTCTGCGACATGACCGCAGAATCCACACATGAAAAGTGAAGTTTCATAAGAGGCGCCAAGGAGCGACGACTGAGGCGCATAAGTAATACGCCGCAAGTCTGTCGAGAGCCTCCAGGTCGAACGAAAGAAGCGATCGCAGGCAACGCAGCCCTTCGACTCCGCTCAGGGCCATGAGCCTGTCGAATGGCAAATGGTGCCTTGATGGTGGATCAGGGCTTCCAGAAAACAATTGACAGGGGTATCAGCCTGGAGCTATATAATAATATGCTATGATCCCATTCACTGATCCTTTCCGGGATCAGTGAATGGGGGCAATTGAAACCTGGAATTTAAAGATTGAACTTGTTAAAATCAAATATTCTCTTAGATTTTTCCGGCGGTATATCGGGTAAAGTCCGACGGACTGCCGGTGGAAGAGAAAATTTATATTACCAACTCTTTATTTACCGGTATCAGAAATGACAAAAAAAAGCGCAAAAGGCAGATATGCCGAGGCGGGTGTGGATATAGATGCGGGAAACCGCATGGTTGATCTTATAAAACCCATCGTAAGCGAGACTTTTACTTCAGGCGTTATAACGGATATAGGCGGGTTTGCAGGGTTATATTCTCTCAATGTCCATGGTATGAAGAATCCCGTTCTGGCCACATCAACCGATGGAGTAGGAACAAAACTTAAGATTGCGTTTATGATGGACAAACACGATACCGTGGGTATCGACCTTGTGGCCATGTGTGTGAATGACATAATAGTACAGGGTGCTGTGCCACTATTCATGCTTGATTATATTTCAATGGGAAAACTTGATGAACGGAAGGCAGTAGAAATAATAAAGGGTATTGTCCATGGATGTAAGGATGCGAGATGCTCCTTGATTGGTGGCGAAACAGCCGAAATGCCCGGTTTTTATGCCGATGGTGAATATGATCTCGCAGGTTTCGTGGTGGGTCTGGTGGATAACCAACAAATCCTGGATGGTTCGGAGATCGCGGTCGGACATCGATTGATAGGCATAGGTTCCAGCGGGTTGCATAGCAACGGGTATTCACTTGTGAGGAAGGTTTTCTTCGAAGAACTGAAGATGTCTGTAGATGATCATGTGGATGAATTCGGTCGCACCCTTGGGGAAGAACTTCTTGAGCCCACGAAAATATATGCCAGGACGGTAACCAACCTGTGCCGTGACTTCAAAATATACGGAATTTCCCATATCACAGGTGGAGGACTGACGGATAATTTGCCCAGGATATTGCCAAAGCAGTGCAAGGCTGTTATCGATAGATCGAGCTGGTCGATTCCTCCGGTATTTCAATACCTGCAGACAGTGGCAAAAATTCCGGTTGATGATATGATGAGGACTTTCAATAACGGTCTCGGACTGATTATTGTAGTGGACGACAGGGACACTGGTGAAATACTTCTTCGTCTGAAAGCAATGGAGGATACAGCCTATCTGATCGGTTATATTGAATCCAGGGGCAAAGGCGAAGTCCCCATTCAATATGCCGGTTAAATTTTTCGTGAAACCGGCCATGTTTGGACTTGGATCAACAGAACTGATAGTTATCGGCATTATTATCTTGCTTATCTTCGGGTTGAAGAGACTGCCTGAGATCGGTAAGGGTCTGGGAGGAGCAGTTCGTGAGTTCAGGAAGATAAAGAAGGATTTGAGAGAAGAATCGAAAAATCCCGTCCAGCAGGAGGCTGCGAAAGGTGGCAAAACGGAATCTAAACAGATGGAAGAGAGGATTACCAGAGACGCCATTCAGAAGATCCCAGGCGCAGATGCTATTAAGGAAACGAAAGATAAACTCGAATAAATGTGTTATCATCGGGGTAGGTTGAAAAAACAACTCTAGTCTTACGTTTACCACTCTTCCTCATCTTCCCAGACTTCCTTTTCTCCTTCAGACTCATCGCCTTTTATAAGTTCGGTTCTGACACTTACTCCGATAATGCCGCCGGCTAACTCAAAAGGTATTGACTCATGCTCACGCTCTACCGATATGAGGATTTTGTCTTTACCTTTCCTGTTCAATGCTTCCTCTAAAATTGAAGGAAACAGGTTCGTTTTCCCTTCCTTCCAATCCGCGTATCTCCACCTGACATTCATCGAGCAAATCATCAAGAATCTTTTTTAGGGTAATGTCTTCAGCCCGGCATATAAAAAGGCCATCCTCAAATTTCACAACCGGATCTATTTCATCGTCACCCAAGACCAGATTCGGGTTGAAAAAAAGGCACAATAAAAGAATTAGCGGAGTTAGAATTAATAAGCGCGTGCTGCCATGTGACAGGCGTCCATGATATCTATTCATACAGATTTTGGCTGATAACATGTCCCTTCTCTCCCTTCGAATAAAGATGCATGTATTTTAAAAAATATAAACCTCGGGCAGAAATATTTTTATATATTAACATGAGTGTATTCTATTTGAAAGTATCGATAAAAAAAATCAAAACAGCTTTTAAAACAGCTGATTATATTGGATTTTAACGGTGACGATAAACCGTATGAGGCATAAAATTGACTTATAAATCCGGATTCCTTATACTCTTCAATTATTCCGGTTGTGAGCGACCCTCACTCCACGGTCAGGAATTATTTCAAGATCTGTTACAGCGGAAAAGCTTCTTTACTATGAACTAACATTCAATGAGAGGAAAATCATGAAACCAGAGATTATTACCAACTACCGGTGTCAAATAGGAGAGGGGCCGATATGGCATAAAATGGAGAAGAGACTCTACTGGGTGGATATCCCCAGGGGGGAGGTTTTCCGTTTTGACCCGGCAACAAATACAGGCGAGATATATTATAAAGGAGAAGAACCGGTGACCGGCCTCACAATTCAGGAAGACGGTTCGATTCTCTTTTTTTTCCAGAAAGGGGCTGTCGCGAATTTTAAGGACGGCAACCTTAACATAATTATTGACCACATTCCCGGCATGTCCGGCAGCGGCCTTAACGATATGATCGCGGATCCGAAAGGACGGGTGCTGTGGGGCTCAATTCCCAAGGATCTTTTCTCCGGCAAGCGGACCTGCGGACTCCATCGTATCGATACCGATGGATCGACATCGCTTGTAGAGGAGGGTATCGGAGTCTCCAACGGCCTGGGCTTTTCCCCGGGGGGTAAGCATCTTTATTATACCGACACAATGGTACGAACTATTTACAGGTATGATTATGATCAGGAAAGCGGGGCGCTTTCAAACCGGAAGGTCTTCGTGGAGATTCAGGAAGAAGACGGCGATCCGGACGGTATGACGGTGGATGCCGAGGGTTATGTATGGTCCGCCCTCTGGGGCAGTAATTCAGTTGTGAGATTCGACCCCTTGGGAAAGGAAGACAGGCGTGTCCGGTTGCCTGCGATGAAGATATCCTGTGTGTGTTTCGGCGGCGATGATTATGAAGATATGTATGTGACCAGCGCCATTGCAGGTCCCATGGGGCAGGATGATAGTGAGGCCGCCGGGGCCCTGTTTCGCGTAAGGGCAGGTATCCGGGGAGTCCCGGAATATTTCTCCCGTATCGGTCTTTAGTTTTTGATTAAGGAGGGATAGTTTTCACAGGCTAAAAAATTATATCGCAGTTCAGGAGACCCTATTTTAAAAAATCATAAAGAATGGCCTGCATGCATCTTCATTACGGATGCAGATTTAACAGAATCTTTATACATTCCTAACCTGATGCTAACATATTTATATTAAGTTGTAATTCATTGGTTTCTAACATATGTCCGGATTTTTTCAGGATCATGTTTGCTGATTAGCTTACGGCCGTCATGTCAGTGTAGTCTTTCGATTTTTTGATTATTAAGACGAATTAGATCAAAATAGAATTTTATCATGGCAAAAGAACTCATCCTTGTTGTTGATGATGAAGAAGATATCCTTGAACTGGTGAGATTTAATCTGGCCAGGGAGGGATACAACGTCCTCTCTGCCGTATCCGGTGAAGAGACCCTTGATAACGTCCGCAAGGACCACCCTGCCCTGATTCTGCTGGATCTTATGCTTCCGGGGATGGACGGTCTGGAAGTAGCCAGGATCCTGAAGAATGATGTCAAGACAAGGGAGATCCCCATAATAATGCTGACGGCCAAAGGAGAGGAAGCAGACATAGTTACAGGACTGGAAATAGGAGCTGATGATTATGTCACAAAACCTTTCAGTCCCAGGATTTTGCTGGCGAGGGTGCGAGCGGTTTTACGAAGGAAATTGAAAGAGGAGGCCGGAGATGAATCGGTGTTAAGGATTCGCGACATGGTGATCCATCCGGGACGCAGAGAGGTTCTCCTGAATGGTGATCAGGTTCCTTTGACTTTTTCGGAGTTCGGCGTTCTTCACTTTCTGGCAAGAAGACCAGGGTGGGTATTCACACGCTCACAGATTGTGGACGCGATTCGAGGGGATGACTATCCTGTAACGGACCGGTCTGTTGATGTTCAGGTCGTAGGATTACGAAGGAAACTTGGCCCCGCGGGAAATTATATCGAAACGGTCAGGGGAGTCGGATACCGTTTTAAGGAGTAAAGAATGCCCGGGAAAAGGCGCCTGATCTGGCAGTTATACCCAACCTATCTCCTGATAATCGTCATTTCTCTTGTGGCCGCTATATGGGTTGCCTCAAGAACGATGAAACAGTTCTATCTTGAACAGAACGCGAAAGGTCTTGAAGCAAGTGCCCGCCTCTTCGAGATGCAGGTCTCGGAATATATCAATAACATGGATGAAAACGGAATATCCGAATTATGTAAAAAGATAGGGCAACAGGCCTCTACCCGTCTTACAGTCATACTGCCATCGGGGAGGGTTGTCGGTGATTCCAAAGAAGACCCTGAAATATTTGATAATCATGTGGACAGACCTGAAATAATAAAGGCTCTCAGGGGAGAAGTCGGTGTTTCCGTAAGATACAGTCGCACGCTTGAGCAGGACATGATGTATGTCGGGATACCGCTGAAAAGGGGTCCTAATATTATTGGCGTGGTAAGAACATCAATCCCTCTGACCCCGATAGATGAAACCCTGAAAGAGATTGAGTTTAAAATTGTACTGGGTGGTCTGCTGATCGCGATCATCTCAGCCATCATGAGTCTGCTGTTCTCCCTTCGTATCAGCCGTCCGGTTGAAGAGATCAAAAGGGTTGCAGAGGCTTTCTCTAATGGTGATTTTGATCACAGGATCCCGGAAAGTAATACAGAGGAGCTCGGCAGTCTCATCGGGACGATGAATCAGATGGCTGTTGAACTTCAAAGGCGAATCAACCTCATGCGAGAGCAGCGAAATGAGCTCGAGGCGGTTTTATCAAGTATGGTGGAAGGGGTTATCGCCGTTGATAATGATGAAAAGATCATCAGAATAAACAATGCGGCGGCTCAAATGCTCGAAGCGGAACCATCTGTAATCCAGAACCGCAGTATCCAGGAGGTAGTGAGAAATACAGATCTTCAGAATTTTGTGAGAATCGCTTTATCCAGCACTGAAGCTGTGGAACTGGATATCCTTCTCCATGGTGAAAGTGAACGTATTATCAACGGGCACAGCACGGTTCTATGTGATACCGGGGGTAAAATCATCGGTGCGCTGCTTGTCTTGAACGATGTAACCCATCTGAGAAGACTTGAAAATATTCGGAAGGATTTTGTCGCAAATGTTTCTCATGAGATCAAGACTCCTATCACGGCTATAAAGGGATTTGTTGAAACACTTCGTGATGGAGCCTTGGGGGATCGCGGAGACGCCAAGCGGTTTTTAGATATTATCGCAAAGCACGTGGATCGTCTTGATGCCATAATAGAAGACCTTCTCAGCCTTTCCAGGATTGAGCAGGACGTCGAAAGAGACATGATCGTGCTAAAAGAAGTGATGATAAGGGATGTGCTTTTTACAGCCGTTCAGATCTGCCAGGCCAAGGCTGACTCAAGAAATATCAGCCTTGAACTTTCCTGCGAAGAAGCTTTAAGGGCAAGGATAAATGCTCCGCTTCTTGAGCAGGCCGTTGTTAATCTTCTGGATAACGCCATAAAGTACAGTGAGGCTGGAACTGCCGTGAAAATCACTGCAGATGAAAAAGATAAAGACATAATGATAAGTGTCCGGGACCAGGGTTGCGGAATAGAAGAAAAACATCTTTCCCGTCTCTTCGAAAGGTTTTATCGAGTGGACAAGGCTAGAAGCCGTAAAGCCGGCGGGACCGGATTGGGACTCTCCATCGTTAAGCATGTCGTACAGGCTCACAGGGGACGTATAGATGTGAACAGCATTCCCGGAAAAGGAAGCACATTTAGCATATACCTGCCGGCTTTTTGATCCTCCGATTTTATTGCCTATCTTCACTGGCGCTCAGAATATTTAACTTTCAAATTATCCTGAGTAAACACTAGGCTAAATCAGTCTCGTCATGCCCGCGCAGGCGGGCATCCAGAAGTTTTATACTACATCTCATGAACATGGATTCCCGCCTGCGCGGGAATCCTCCATGTAAGCGCTTACACCCCGAATGACAGAACAAATTTTCATGCTTCACAAAAATGCGAAACAGCCGCATATAAGAGAAATCCATATTTTCAGGTATTTCGTTTTCAGACAGTCGTGACCTCCCTTATATTTCATCGACTCCTAATACCACCCTAATAAATTCCTAACATTTCCTGACTATATTATTCTTCCAATAAGGACAACCAATCCCTTATGAAGGAAGAGAGTCAAATAAAAATACAAGAAAGGAGGCATGTAAGATCAGTTTCATTAAACTTTAACGGAACTCTCATAAAAATCTAACAATTCCCAGTTATATTTTCTTAATAATAATGGAGGTAAAAAATGAAAATAAAGAGTCTATTAGCTTCAGCAGTAACCATCGTTTTTTGTCTTTACGCCGCTTCTGTCTGGGCGGGAGATATTGTTATCAAGGGCTCTACCACGGTGCTTCCGATAGCCCAGAAAGTCGCCGAGTCCTACATGAAAGAACATCCTGATGTCAAAATCAGCATATCGGGCGGTGGATCAGGTAATGGTATTAAGGCCCTCATTGACGGATCGACTGATATAGCGAATGCATCCAGATTCATCAAAGACAAGGAAGTGGCACTGGCAGTAGAAAAGGGGAGATATCCTGTTCCCTTTGCAGTGGCGTATGACTGTATTATACCTGTTGTGCACCCGAGCAATCCTATGACGGATATCACCATGCGGCAGCTAAATGCGATCTATAAAGGTGAGGTGAAAAACTGGAAGGATATCGGCGGACCGAATATGCCTGTTGTAGTAATCTCAAGGGATACATCCTCCGGCACCTATGAAGTTTGGCAGGAAAAGGTGCTGGAAAAGGATAAAGTTTTCCCGGGCGCCCTTCTGCAGGCATCAAACGGCGCGGTTGTGCAGGCGGTATCTAAAAATAAAAACGCGATAGGTTATATAGGTCTGGGGTATCTTGACTCAAGTATAAAAGACTTGACCGTCAACCGGATTAAGGGTTCGCCTGAGTCAACTACAAACGGTACTTTTCCCATAAGCAGAGCCCTTTTCATGTTCACAAACGGATGGCCCACAGGGGATACCGCAAATTTTATTAATTATGTCATGAACCCGGAAAAGGGTCAGAAGTACGTGGGTGAGATAGGGTTTGTTCCTTTGTACTGATCTTAATATCTTGATGTTTTTATTGATTTTTATACCAAAGGTCTGGGCTGGCAAGAGAGCAGCCCGATCTTTTTTGTTACATTTGATACAGGTGATATGAGTGAGCGAGAGAGAATTGCAAAAATATCAAAGGGGTAGAACACGGCAAAGAAAGGAGAAGATAATACGAATCTTTTTTTTCTGCGTCGCACTGGCATCGATCACGATCCTTGCCCTGATAGTCGTTTTTATTTTTATGGAAGGTATTCCAATATTTGAGAAGGTCACTGTCAGGGATTTTATCTTTGGGAAATACTGGTATCCCACTGATGACCCTCCTGAATTCGGAATTTTATCGCTTATTATAGCGTCCCTTAGCGTAACCGCTGTGGCTTCAGCCATCTCGATCCCTCTCGGAGTGATGACGGCACTGTATCTCGCCGAGGTTTCTTCAACACGGGTAAGGGAGTGGATCAAGCCCTTAGTGGAACTTCTCGCTGCCCTGCCTTCTGTTGTTATAGGATTTTTCGGTATGGTTATCGTGGCGCCTTTTTTACAGGAAGCATTCAATATCCCCACGGGTTTAAATCTATTTAATGCCTCCTTGATGCTGGCCTTTATGTCTATCCCAACGATTTGCAGTATGTCGGAAGACGCGATCTTCGGCGTTCCGAAAGAACTTAAAGAGGCATCGCTGGCCCTTGGCGCAACACACTGGGAGACCATATGGCGGGTGATTGTTCCGGCGTCAATATCGGGGGTTAGCACCGCCGTTATTTTGGGGATGTCCCGCGCGATCGGCGAAACCATGGTGGTGCTTATGGTTGCCGGCGGAGCTGCAATGGTCCCCGGCTCCATATTTGATCCAGTAAGACCGATGCCGGCCAGTATAGCGGCGGAGATGGCCGAGGCGCCGTTCAGAGGCGACCATTATTATGCGCTTTTCGCGACTGGAATCGTATTATTTCTTTTTACCCTCCTTTTTAATATGGCAGCGGAGCATATTTCCCACAAATACAGGCAGGTTGGTGCTGCCACGCTGTGATGAATCAGGATATTCTTACAAAGAAACGAAGCAAAAATGAATGAAACAGGGATTATGGAAACAGTGACAGGCAGAATATGTCTCATCGATGGAAGACAGGATAAGATGCAGATGAGTATCGATCGCAACCGAGGCCGGATAAAAAGTCGGAGAAAAGCGACGCAGGTTCTTATGTTCGGACTTTTCAGGATCTCCTCTGTTATTAACGGGGCGGCGCTTCTTATTATTCTATACTTTTTATTAACGAGAGGATGGAGGGCCATTACATGGACATTCCTGACGCAGCCCCCAATGGAGATGATGACAAAAGGCGGGATTCTGCCATGTATTATAGGTACAATTTGTCTCAGTCTCGGAGCAATTATCATCGCTTTTCCCATTGGAGTTGCCTCTGCGATCTATCTGCATGAATATGCGCATCCCGGAAGAATAGTGCGTCTCATTCGGCTGGGTATTAATAATCTGGCGGGCGTGCCTTCAATAGTATTCGGCCTGTTTGGGATGGCTTTTTTCGTAGTCTGGTTAAAAATGGGAGTAAGTATCCTTGCTGGGGCGTTGACTCTTGGAGTGATGACACTTCCCATCATGATAGGCGCGTCCGAAGAATCCTTACGTGCTGTTCCAGACACATACCGGGAGGCATCTCTCGGGCTGGGAGCTACCAAATGGCAGACTATCTTTCATGTGGTCTTACCAAGCGCGCTGCCCGGCATCCTCACCGGAGCGATTTTAGGGATCAGCAGGGCTGCAGGGGAGACCGCGCCCATAATGTTCACGGCAGCTGTTTTCTATACTCCAAAGCTTCCGTCTTCCATTTTTGATGAAATTATGGCGCTCCCTTATCACATTTATGTACTTGCCACGGCAGGCACGGAGATTGAAGCCACCCGGCATCTTCAATACGGCACCGCACTTGTGCTCATCTCACTCGTTCTGGCTCTAAACCTTTTGGCGATTCTCTATAGATCACGTCTTCGAAGGCGGATTGGATGATCACGGGAGTTGAGATAATTTATAAGGATATTATGGTTGAAAATGGATAATCCATTAAAGATGAGAACAGAAAGTTTCAATTTCTTTTATGGCGATTTTCATGCGCTGCATAATATATCGCTTGAATTCTATTCCCGCCGGGTCACGGCCCTTATCGGGCCGTCAGGATGCGGGAAAAGCACCTTGCTGCGCTGTTTGAACAGGATGAATGATTTGATTCCCTGTAGCCGCGGTGAAGGGAAGGTTTTGCTGGACGGTAAGAATATTTATGATCCTGACGTGGATGTTGTCTCCCTTCGTCTTCGCGTAGGGATGGTGTTTCAGAAACCAAACCCTTTTCCAAAGACAGTATTTGAGAATGTGGCTTATGGCCTCAGGGTGAATGGTATTAAAGACAGGTCCAGGATTACTGAGATGGTTGAAAAAACCCTCAGGCAGGCGGCTCTCTGGGATGAGGTAAAAGGAAGGCTCCATGGTTCCGCGCTGGGTCTGTCCGGAGGTCAGCAGCAGCGTCTGTGCATTGCCAGGGCCCTTGCAGTCGAGCCCGAGATCCTCCTGATGGATGAACCCTGTTCGGCGCTTGACCCCATCGCCACACAAAAAATCGAAGAATTAATACATGCACTCAAAGAAAATTATACAATTATCATCGTGACACACAACATGCAGCAGGCCGCCAGAGTTTCGGATATCACCGCTTTCCTGTATCTTGGAAAGCTTATCGAAGTAGGTGAGACGGATAACCTTTTCACGCGGCCGAATCTCAAACAGACGGAAGATTATATTACAGGGCGGTTCGGTTAATAAGAGAGGATTAGTATATGACCAGACATCTTCAAAGGGAGTTGGATCTCTTAAAGAAAAGAATTCTTTCACTTGGCGCCATGGTTGAAGAGCGTGTTCGCATGGCAACAAAAGCCATAGAGATGAAAGATGGCCAACTGGCGAAAAAGATAATTGAAATGGATTATGAAATAGATGAGACGGAAGTGGAAGTTGAGGAGGAATGCCTTAAGATACTGGCCCTGCATCAACCTGTTGCCGTGGATTTGAGATTTTTGACCGCCGTGATAAAGATTAACAATGATCTGGAAAGGATCGGTGACGAAGCGGTGAACATTGCCGAAAGAATATTGATAATTTCGGAAAAGGAACGACTCAAGGTTGACTTTGATTATTCCCAAATGGCTGAAAAGACGGAGGCGATGCTGAAGAAGAGTCTGGATGCGGTTGTCAACATGGATTCGGATGCGGCAGTGAAGGTGTTCATATCTGATGACGAGGTTGATAGGTTACAGGATGAGGCTTATGACGCAATAAAAAAGGCCATAAGGCATAATCCTGACAAGATTGGTTATCTGATTAATCTGTTACTGATATCCAGGCACCTGGAGCGCATAGCGGATCATGCCACCAACATAGCCGAAGAGGTTATTTATATGATAGAAGGTGAAATCGTGCGACATGGAAGACTAAACGGAAGGCCTAAATGATGAAACCCGCATTCATTGAAGAGTCCTTTGAGGATGCGGGCTTTTGGGAGAGGATTTTAACAGGCTATATGGGAAAAGGAGTATAATTTCATGACTTCCATTTTTTTCGCGGACTACCCGTGGTGTTTGACGAAAACAAGAAGGCAGAGGAATACGGCCCTGCCTTCAAATTTTTGTCTAATCCCGATTGCAAGTCCTGGTCCGTTATTGCTGAGTCATCAGGTCGGGATTCATTCCCCTTTCTTTTCCTCATTAAACTTGCAGCAAAGGGATATTGCGATGGCAATGAGCGCCAGGTTGGTAGATCCCTGCGAAAACCCTTCCGCTGTCACCCCAGCGATTGGCCCTGAAAAAGCAGAGATTGCGGCCAACACAAAACCTAAGGCTGAAAGACAAATTAGGACAATCTTGAAATTCTGCATAATTTCTTTCCTTTCTTTACAGTAATTAGATTTTTGTTTTGATTGATACCGCTCTCAACAATCCTTTTTATAAACCGTGAAAAATTTGTCAAATATTATCATTTTTGGCAGCCGAATTGTCAATCATAAAATTATAGATGCTCCTTCATCCTATTTCCGGCTTTTGAGGTCCTGCCAGCGCAGCAGCAACACCATGATCATGGACGCCGCCGCGGCAACTGCCCCCGTAATGAATGCCAATACATAGCTGCCGGTGACATCAAACAGCTTTCCCGCTGCCCATGAGCCAGCCGCCCCGCCGATGCTAATGATGAACAGGACCATCCCCATCAGCGTTGCCATGGCACGTGTCCCGAAGTATTGTCCGATGACTATGGGTATCTGCGTAACCTCGCCCCCGTAAGGAAAACTGAATATCACAGCAAACAGGTAGAAGGACCACGGCGCTCTTGTATATATAAGCAGCACAAAGGAGACTATCAGTGAGATACAGGTCATCAGCAGGCTGGTGTAAATGCCCAGACGATCAGAAATGACACCGCTGGATAGACGTCCGGCAACGCTGACTATCCCGATCACGCTTACGAAAGTCGCGGCCACAAGGGGATCGATGCCGCCATCCGTCGCGTAATTGACGAGATGAACCATCACCATCTGGATGCCAAAGAAGAAGGGAAGAAAGGACAGCATGATAAGATAAAAGCGTATGTCCCGGAGGGCTTCCAAAACGGTGGCGCCCTGCTTATGAATCGGTGGCCCTTTTTTTCTGGAGTCTTCCGGGACGACGAGCGGTGAAGCCGGCCGGCGCAGGAACAGGGTGGCCGCGATCATCAGCGCACCGGAGGTATAACCGATAACAGTATATGCCCGTGACCAGTCAAGGGCGTCGATGAGACGCTCCGCGCCCGGCACAATGAAAAACGTCCCCAGGCCGGAGCCGGATGCCACGATACCAAGAGCAAGGCCACGGTTACGGTTAAACCACTGTGAAACAAGCGCGGTACCGATGCCAAAAATGCCGCTCATACCAAAGGCTTCTACGACGGCATAGGAAATGAAAAATTGCCACAGCGCGGTAACACGACCGCAAAGCAGGAAACCTGCACCCATCAGGACTCCGCAGACGAGCATCGTCTTGCGTGGCCCGTAACGGTCGGCGAAATATCCGGCAATGACGGAAGCCGTTCCGCGGATAATGAGAGCGAGCGAGTAGATGAAGGAAACGGTGGCCCTGTTCCAGTCAAAGTGGTTGGCAAGTGGTTTGAAAAAAACACTGTAGCTGTAAATAAGGCCATAGGTCAGGCCGACCATCAAGGCGCAGGAAGCTACGATCACCCAGGCGTATGGTACGTTTCGGGGATTGAAAAATTTCTGGGGAAGAACCTGCTGTTGACGCATGAAGTTTAACACTCCTGGAAATAGGGCGGTGCCGTGCTGGCCAACCCCCCCTCTTATAGTAAGTATAGGTTTTTCTTTTGTATATGTTAAATTTGAAAAAAGCAAATTCCCTAAAAGAAGGATTCATTACATGTTAAACATTCATGGCCCCAGGGCCGACACAATGCGTGAAAATAGCGTCATGTGGTCTCAGAGCCGTGGCCTGGGGAGCCCTTTTTACGGCGAAGACCCGGGTAGCAAACTCATAGCCTAAGGTGGATGCCTTTGTCTCCTTTACCTTTGAGCGGGCGATTTGAATTCGCACGTTCCGGACAGATCAGGTTGCGAAAGTAACTGACAATGAGATTGAAGGATGAAGGGGTAAGTGTGCTTGTTTGTCCGTCAACCGGGGATACCGCTCCGGAAGGACTGGGGTCAACCGGAGACCCGGTTATGAGTATTCCCTAGTCAGACATGGGGCTTCCCTCTGTCTCATTGCCGGTAGGGTAGATGAATCGGGACTTCCCGTTGTTTTGCTGCAAAGATTAAGAAAACGATTTCATTTCAAAAATGTATATTTTTCATTTACCGGCTGCAATGAATAAGATGAGAAATAAATATCGTTGAAAACAAATGAAAATCTAAATCTTACCAGGAGACTGTCGGATGAAGTCCGACAGTCTCCTGACAGGTTTTCATGATGATGAATCTTTGCTTAAGAATGCAAAAGAACTCAAGAAGAAATTAGATCGGCATTTCCATCACCATATTCGATGAAGTATCTCATCATATTTTCCTTCGAGAAAAAGCCGCAAATTATTTTCAAAAATGGGAAGGGCTTGATCAATATATATATCGCTCAATCCTCCAATATGAGGTGTAAGAATAAGATTTTTAATCCCCCAAAGCTGATGATCAGACGGGAGAGGCTCTTCTCTAAAGACATCCAGGGCCGCGCCTGAAATTTGGTGATTCTCTAAAGCATTTATCATAGCATTTTCATCGACCGTATCACCTCTGCCCATGTTGATAAAATAAGCGGATGGTTTCATAACCATGAACTCTTCTTTTCCAATGATATTTTTAGTTCTTTCATTGGAGGGGAGTACATTGATAAAATAGTCAACTTCCCCTAACACTTCATGAAGACCTTCAGTGCCAAAAGAATAATCCACGTTTGCTATGTCTCTTTTCTTTGTCGTTATTCCATATACGGTCATGCCAAAGGCCTTGCAGATTCTTGCAATTTCCTTTCCAATTCTCCCGACGCCAAGGATTCCCGCTTTCTTTTTCCAGAGAAGTTTTCCCGGCCGGCGATCCCATAGCCTATCATCCTGGTTATGAATGATTTCAGGAAAATTCCGAGTCAACGCAAGCATGAGAAGCGCTGCTAATTCAGACATCTGAGGACCATGTATCCCCCTAGTGGCTGTGATTAAGATATCGGAAGGGATTGAAGGAAGACTGAGGAGATGATCCACACCGGAGATCATGCAATGAATCCATTTAAGGCTCTCGGCTTTCTTCAGCAGCTGATCCGAGATATTCATAAAAAGGAGGATATTTGCCGTTTTTATGGATTTTTCAGCAATTTCCTCTTTTGAGGCCGCTCGGATAATCAGTTCCGGAAACTTTGAATCGAGACGGATTTTTATGTGGTCAGCCTCCGTATTAATTATGAGCACTTCGGCGTTCATATTATTGACATCCTCCTGACGTAATATTCCTGCTTCAAAGGTTTTCGCCGATAAAAAGAGTTCCCCATACCGCGATCTTTGTGCAATTTCCTGACCCGATATTAATGACTTTCCATGGAACAGAATAATATATAATTTCCGGGGAAATGAACAGGGAATATTTTTAATCGGACGGTACTTGAAAAGGTGTTAAACACTCATGGCCCTCTGGGCCTCCACAATGCATGAAAATAGCAACTTATGGTCTCAGGCCACGGTCTTTAGAGATAACGTTGAATTATATACCGACATTGTTAACCTTTATTTTCGTACTAAAATCCGCAAGTTTCAAGACCTGATCCCTATGTGTCTTCCGTGTCACGTTTAAATGCCGATGATGGTCGATTTTAAAAGCCTATTGACAATAGGATTGCAAAATTTCTATGCTCACAACATGAAGATAGAGTTCATTACAACTCAACCGGGGTTATTATCCATTAAGGAAAGGATCGTTTTTTATGGCCGCTCGTGATTTCAACAAAAAGGATTCCGATTTGCCCATGAGGCAAAAAGGGGCACCTGACAGGACACTGAACGTCATCCTGATCATTCTTTGCTCCTGCTTTCAATCCTTGGCATTTGCGGCCATAAGCCTGTTTCTCCCTATCATAAAAAAGGACTTGGAGCTTTCTTTTACCCAGGGAGGAGCGATCTCCGCGATTACCGTATTCATTTATGCATTGATGCAGATCCCCGCCGGTTTCCTGGCCGACCGGTACGGTCTGAAAAAAATATTCTTTTCCGGGGCCCTTGGCACTACGGCCCTCTCTTTGCTGTTCGGCTTTATTACCGAGTACTGGCATGCCCTGCTTATCCAGGGTGCATCCGGTATCTTCAGGGCATTTCTCTTCGCTCCCGGGTTGGCTCTGCTTGCAAGCTGGTTCCCTCCAGAAAGGAGAGCGGCAGCCATGGCCCTGTCGCTGGTCGGGTTGTTTTCCGGACCGCTTATAATCAGTTTGACCGGTGCTTTCTTTGTGGGACATTTTGGCTGGCGTTTCCCCTTTTTCTTTTTTGCTTCCATAGGCATTCTGTCATCCTTTGTTTATCTCATTCTCAGCCAGCCATCTCCATTTTACAGACCTGCGCAAAGGATCAGCCTGAAAGAGGTCTCCGACCTTTTCCGTCATCTTTTTATGTGGGTCTGTGCGGGTGTTCAATATGTGAGGCTGGCGGTGATGCAGGGTATCACCTTCTGGCTGCCCAGCCTTCTTATTGATGAGAAGGGCCTTTCGCTACAGATAACAGGGTATCTTATAGCACTTCGCGCCATATTGGCGGTCCCTTCAACTCTGATCGGCGGTTTTGTATCGGACAGGTTAAAAAAACCTCCTCTGATAATCGGAGTTTCTCTTGTGATCCTTTCCATAACCTCTGTCATGATGGTTATGGTGGACAACATGTTTCTGATTATCACTGCTATCGTCATCAATGCCATGTTCATACAATTTTACTTCGGTCCCATCTTCGCCGCGCCGGTGGAGGTCTATGGGTCCCACATGACCGGAACCTTGACGGGTTTCGGTAATTTCTTCGCCAACCTGGGGGCATTTTCCTTTGTCTATCTGCTTGGTTATCTCAAGGACAGGACCGGGCTGTTTGAATCGGGATTCTATGCCATTGGGGGCCTCTGCATAATAGGCATTTTCTTCACCATTATAATGGAAAGAATGAGAAGGAAAATGATGAAATAGTCAAGATCCCGGTCCGTCGTGCCGTTGAGGCTTTAGAGAAGGCTTTTCTTGAATCTGATGTGATTCAGGGAAATATTTCAATTCTCGGAGCCTGTCGGACCTTTTTCGACAGGCTCCTTAAAAGTTATTCAATGAATATCTTTTTTGATTAAATGATATAGGGTCTAATAAAAATGTCAAAGAACGGTTAAGACATCTCATGCAAACTTCATTTGAAGGTTGATAAGAAACGCAAAAATATTAATAGCAGTTTGTCGGGCAAAGTCCGACAAACTGCTAGGATCCAAATACGGGGATTTTCTCAGGAATGTTTCTCGGCCATGTCTCCGACATAAGGAAGTTTAAAATATTCACCATGATAGGCCTTGATCATGAGGATTATCCAGAGAATTAAAGAGGCAATCCATACCAATGGTATCAACACCCACCCTATAAAAGGAATGAATCCCAGGATTATCTGAAGGATAAATAAAGCACCAAATACAACTATAGACTGCATTGCGTGAAAGCGGACAAATTTATTTTCTTTTTCCAGGATGTAAAAGATAATGCCTGTGATAAAACCAAGCACATAACTTAGAAGCGCTGCAATGCTAGGCTGCATTCCTGTGGAGCATTTCCCTAGGTCTTTTTCTTCCATGGCTCTCCCTTTCATCGATCCATAAATGTTATAATATCGCCAAGAGAATCTTCAAAAAATCCTTTCTCGGAATTTTCATATACCAAGGATACCCATCCGCCTGATTATAGGATAAGATAGTTTAGCTTTTATTCTCAAAATTATTATACACCATAAGAGCCGAAACCGCAATCTATAAAATTCATATCAACATGATCATAATAAAAGACTCATCCCATGCTTGACTTTAACTGACATGGACCTCTTTGTAAATGATTTCACCTTTTATGACAATCTCTTCTTTTCTAAGGATTTAACGGCCCAGCCAATAAGCGATAGCAGTGCACCAGTCCCGGCATTCAAGTATCCGGGAAAAATCAGGAGTAACCCACCTGCAAGGATAAATAACCTGCTTACTGCATCAACAGAACCTTTGAAAGGTCCCGCTATACCCCATGACATGAGAATGACACCAGCGCCTGACGTAGCAATGGCCAATGTGGTAGCGGAACGGCTCCCCATGAGGAGCAGGGAGGTGTCTAGAGCAAAGGAAAAAGGAAGAATATGCGCAGCTGCGCCAAACATCATTGAGAAGAGACACGTCTTCCAGAAGTTGGTCTCGGCAACCATTGAAGCAACATAGGCGGCAGTGGCAATGGGAGGGCTGAGTTCGCAGCATATAGCCGCATAAAAGCAGAACAAATGAGCAGCTAAGGGCGGGACTCCAAGCGCAATAAGCGCAGGTGCGCCTAAAAGGACTGCTACAACATAAACAATAATAGGAGGAAGACCCATGCCAAGGAAAAAGCATGCAGCAAAAACAGCTATAAGAGTTGGAACAATCTGGCTTCCTGTCCACTCGAGAAGCATGCTGGTTATTCTGAAGGCAAAGCCTGTCTGAAGGGTAGTCGCAATAACAATACCCAAACCTGCTCCGGCCGCTCCCAGTCCCACAAAACCGGTTCCTGTTTCATGGATAACCTCAAGCATCTTTTTGAAGTTCAGCCTGGACGGTGTAAAAAAACTGACCACAAAAGCAACACAGATGGCGCACATAACCGCATACATGGGTGAGTACTTCATAATGATAAGCAAAACCAGAACTATGAAAGACATTATGAAGGTAATACCTTCTCTTCTTCTTATCACCTCTTTCAGAACCGGTACCTCGGATTTTTTGACTCCACTGGCCCCCACGCGCACAGAATAAAAATAGACACTGGCCAGAATCGCCATGTAGAAGAGAAGTGCGGGAACGATCGCCGCTTTTATAATTTCCTTATAAGGGATACCCAGGAATGACATCATGAGGAAGGAGACAGCACCCATGACAGGAGGCATTATCTGGCCTCCGCTGGATGCGGCAGCTTCCACGCCGGCTGCTACCCATGGTTTAAATCCGGTCCTTTTCATCAAGGGAATTGTCACGACCCCTGTGATCATTACATTTCCCATTGCCATGCCGGAGATAGATCCCAGGGCCCCGCTGGCGGTAACACTAGCCATTGCCGCCCCTCCGCGCCTTGTTCCGACAATGGCTCTTATGAAATCCATTACAAAGGCCGTGGCATTGGTGCTCATGAGGAGATTACCGTATAAAAAGAAAAGGAATATATAGTTAAAAAACACATAGGTTGAAAGGCCAAATATACCATCAAGCTGAATCTCCAGATAAACCGCGTTAACAATTTCACGGAGAGAGAATTCCACATGATACCCGAAACCCACAGGAATATAATGCCCAAAGATAAAATATAACAGGAATATACTGACCACGATTGCCAGTGAGATTCCCATCCCGCGCCTCGTCCCCTCTATGACGAGAGGCAAGGCTATCAGGCCCATAATAAAATCTGTCTTGGTGGGCATTCCGGCACGGTATGAAATTGCATTGTGATTGATAACAATGTAGCCAAAAACAATTATGGAAATTACCACTAGAATATAGTCAATCCACCTCAAGTACTTGCCGGCTTTGACTGACAGTGATTGAAGGAATAGGCCGCTGAAGACAAACAGTAAAAATAGGGACCTTCCTGGATGGGGCGAAAGTGGCCGGAAAAAACTATAGATAATATATATTGTTAAAACAACATATAGAAGCACCAAAGAGTGCTCTTTTACCCACTCGAACAAGCCTACTTCGGACTTTGTAATATTTTGCATAATGCTTTAGTTCAACTTCATCTGAATAAAAATTTTCCGGCCATTTTCATTAACCCGGACTCTAGGAGACTGTAAGGTTTTATCCGATAGTCTCCTAATAAGATTTAAATTTTTCTAGTCTGTCGGCCAAAGTCCGAAAGACTGCTAGAAGTACATTTATTTTGCCTCCCAGTGAAAAAATCAGTTTTTCCAAAGACCTGCTTCTTTCCAGTATCTTATGGCACCTGGATGATAGGGAACACCGCCGTCCCATGTCAATATATCGGGATATTTTACAGGATACCTCCAGTATGGATTTTCTTCAGCTAGTTTTTGCAGATTCTTGTGGGTCGATTTTGTGAGTTCGTAAACGAGATCTTCGTCAACGTTATCCCGGACCATAAAAGAAGCCGTACCACCTTCCCAGCAATGGTGATCCTTCTCAAGGAACGAAAGGAGTTCTTTTTTAATAACTGCCGGACCGAAGATATCATTCTTGAATTTCTCCAGAACTGCGGAATCCCATTCCAGTGCTACCAGTTCCTTTTCTTGCATCAGCTGATGAGCAGGGGGTTGCGGTACAAGTCCTTCAAACATCGTCACACAAGCATCTACCGTCCCATCTCCCAGCATACGAGCCATATCATCGAAGCCGGCTATGCTCATTTTGGAGTTGTCAAAATATTTAACACCGTTTGCCTCTAGTTTATGTCCAATGAGGATTCCCCACACCGCCTTATTAGGACCGCCACCGTATCGTTTGTCCTTTAGATCGGATATATTTCTCAGACCCGATTTTTTTAGCGCTATCATATAATATGGATTGGAATAAATATGAAACATGGCCCTTAAACTTTTGGATGGCTTTTCAAAACCCATATCCTGTCTTCCCTCATATGCGGCGTTATACCAGCCTGCTGCGGAAAGGAGGATATCAAGTTTTCCATCCCCGAATTTAACCAGATTTGCCTTCACTACTCCGGGGACAATGTTTGCTGTAATTCCGAGGTCCTGTTTCCAGTATTTGGCAACGCCTACCGAAATCATATTAAAACCTCCACCAACAGGACCGGAACCCAGAATAATACTTTCAGGTTTCTCTGCTGGTGCATAACCAATATTGATAGTTAGCACGGCTAATAAAGCTGAAATAATAATTAATACTTTTTTCTCTTTCATAATATCCTCCTAACTATAGATGTTAATAATATTGGAAACACCTTATCTCTATTAAATATATTAAGGCATATAAGCCTTGGTATTATAACTTTCATATTTATAACAGCGCCGTCGGCCAAAGTCCGACAGACTGCTAGGGAGGAGGTAATTTTGCAAACTGAGGGCAGTAATCCCGTCCGTAACGATAGGCCCTATATATACCCCAATGTTGATTTCCTTCGTAATCAGGTTCAGCCCGGACAAATTGCCAGACAATCTCTTTTTGAGGCGTTAACTCAAAGATGACACCGCTGGCTCCGCAGCATATCAGGGTATTGCCATTAGGCATGCGTTCTGCACCGCTGATATAGGGGCTAAAATGTACCCGTCCTTTGATATATTCAGCCGCACCTGAATCGATATTGCTCTGCCATACTACTTCATCGCTATCGATATCAACCTCAAGGGCCCGGGAATAGTAGTTGTACATGCCGTTATCGTAGATAAGCATGTTGCCTTGACCTGGAAGGCCTGCCGCTATAACATGGGCATCGTGGGGACCGCCCATGGTCTTGGAATCAGCTACATTACGATGTTCGATCCGATCTGTTTCAGCATCCAGATATGCGACATTACCCCACCGCCAGATAATGACCCCTGAACCGCGCTCGATAATAAAGGCGCCGTCCGTATAGCGAGAGTCTGAAAGGATGTTGCCGTCATCCATTACATCGACGGCATTGATATGGGACCACTCCTTTCGACTGTGGACAGCACCGATAATGTCTATATCCGGATCAAAGTGCTCGATACCCCTCCATTTCCATACCGTCTGACTGGAGCTATTGATTTCATGAAAGTAATCGCAGAACATGGTTCCATCCTTGTGCTCCGTCCCTTTCTGTCCTCCACGGACCCTTTTTGCCAGGTCGGCAGGGACCTTTTCCCAGCCCACATAGATATAGTTCCCGTTGTCCAGCTTACGGAAATCGTGGTGCATGGCTGGGTCGAAGTATTCGAACAAAATGTTGCCATCCCAGTCTAGTTCCATGAGCATACCTGTTGCGCCACCCATGGGATATTCTCCATAACTGGGACGTCCTTCAACTGCCCTGGTACATCTCAACATGACGACCAGGTTGCCATCCGGCTGCAGACGGGGGTACCATACCGGGTAGGGAGTATGCCATGAATGAACCTTTAGGCCATCCATGTCCAGCAGGTCAACTGTACCACTTTTCACGTAGGCCTTATCGGCGTTTCCATTTGGGAGATATGTGAAGAGATTGTATCCGGCAAAAGCTTTTTCGCGATCATAATGTGTGACTCCGGTTTGATAGTGATATGGCCAAGCCATTTTCCACCTCCTGAATACTTATTTGAATACCAGTATTGAACATTCCCGATGATTGATTTGACTCCTATGGGGTGATTCAAAAACCAATGACAGGATTCCAGACCGACTTTTTCCGGAACATTGCTTTATTCAGGTACATTACACTAATCCTGAGTGCATATTTAGAGCCCTATCCAGCGGAACAAAACCGGCTCAAAAAAACTTATGTTCATTGTTCTTTCTATAACGACAGAGATAAAAATCCATGTTGCTGTGGCTGTTATTAATCCTAGCCAGGCTTTTTCCTTATGGGCCAGCAGGTAGATGAAAACAAAAAGCGAAACACCGACCTTATGCCCCATAAGGATAACCGAGATAAGCAAGATAATAACCCATAGCAAGGCTCGAAAAACATCATCCATACTTCCGCCAAGCGAATCGGAGATCGTTTTCTTCTCTATATATGTTCTGCGAGCTTGAAATCGCGGAAATAAACCCTGAAATGTGTGTAATATCCCGATGAAGATAAGGGGGATTCCTACTACCCAGGGAAATAATTTTCCTCGAAAGGAAAATTCCTTTGAAATACAGATAACAAGAATAGCAATAAGTGTAAAAAAAACCCCGATCCACCAATTCACATCTCTCCATGCCTTTATAGATTTCCTTCCATTATTCACAACAGTTTTTTGCAATATATTGGAAGAGTTATGCTTCTTTTTCCGGTATATAGGCAAGGCGACCGAAAGTGCCATTAGGGCTAAGACGATCGGTGGAATGGGACGCCCCCAGAGAAAAGCGGCCCCGTATCTGTCTATCGTAATAAAGAGATAAGGTTCCGCAAGCTGACCAAGTACAAGCCCCATGATAAGAGGTACACGAGGCCACCCTGTATGCTTAAAGATATAGCCCGCCAAGCCGAATACACCGAAAGAGACCACATCACCTATATTTTTTGTCGCTATCGAAGCACCGACTACCATAAACCCAAGCATTAAGGGAACGATCATATTTGCCCGTATATAGCACATCCTTATGAGATAGGGCTGTAACAGAAGTATTAGAATTGCAGCAATTATATTGCCCAGAACGATCGTCCATATCATTAGAAAGGTGAGATTCAATTTTGTGGTCAACATCTCGGGACCGGGCTGCAGGCCGATAATGAGGAAATACCCTAATAAAAGGGCCATGGCGGGATTACCGGGAATCCCAAAGGTCACGGTTGGTATAAGGGATCCCGGTTTCTGCCCGGCGGTTGCCGATTCTGGCGCTATCACACCACGGATATCACCTTTGCCGAAGGTAGATGGATCCTTTGCCGTCTGGACGGCGTGGGCATAGCCGAACCACTCTGCCACAGGACCGCCCAGACCTGGGACCGCTCCACAGAAGGTGCCGATAAGGCTGCACTTAATGACCAGCCACTTGTGACGGATAACATCGGCAAAACCCTCATATTTGCCCTTTGTGGCATCAATTTTCTTATGGGCAATGGTGGTCTGACTAACCATCAGGTCCACACTCTCAGGGATCGCGAAAAGGCCGAGAACGAGCGGAACAAAAGGGATTCCATCCCATAAATATGTAATATTGAATACGAAGCGTGGTTCGCCGGTATTAGGGGAGAGACCGATCATAGCAAGGATTAAACCCACCGCACCCATGATCAGCCCACGCTGAATGAAGTCCCCGGTCAGGGACCCGATCATAACGATTCCAAGCATTGTCAGCATGAAGAATTCAGGGGATGCAAAAAGGAGCATCAATTTACGGAGAAAGGGGAGGAAAGCGATGAAGACTAACGCGGCAATGATTGCCCCGACAATATTTGCAAGATAGGATGCGCTGAGGGCCCGTCCGGCCTCTCCTCTTTGAGCGAGAGGATAACCGTCCAGCCCTGTAGCTGCTGCCGATACGGTTCCCGGCACTCCCAAAAGTACCGCCGGTATGGTATCCGTTTGGGTCGTCACGGCATACATTCCAAGAAGAAAGGCAAAAGCCACTTCAGGAGATTTGCCGATCGCAAAAGGAAGAAGCATTGCCATTCCGATCAGACCACCAAGGCCCGGGACTATCCCAATAAACATGCCCATAAAAATGCCCAGCATC
This sequence comes from Deltaproteobacteria bacterium, assembly GCA_016932235.1. The sequence continues at coordinate 39,772 of JAFGDF010000076.1, forward strand.
ATGACCGGGAAAATCGGCCAGGATAACAAAGATATAAAACCCTGAAAGGCCGCAATTGGGATATCAGTCATAATTTCTTTCCGATCCTCAGTTCGCTAAATAAAGACCGTGCATCAATCAGCTAATTGGCATAGCGCCAGCTTTCTTCTCAGTTCAATCACGTTATTCGCCCATGCTTTTTGTGATTGCCTTTCTGATTTCCGGGTCGTTAAAACTAGTAAAAATATTGTCAAATAATTTTCGTCCATTTTCCGCATTGTGAAAAATGATATCCATTTTTGTTTGCTTCTTTATCACGCTCTTATATTCCGGGCTGAAATAAGTCTCTTCCAGGGCACGTTGCCAGACGTTGACTATTCCGGGGTCGGTCTCCGGCGGAAGCCAAAATGACCTTGTAACAGCGAACAGACCGACAAAAAAGGTCATGGCTTTATAGGCTGGAGTTCCAACAGCCTCCGGTTTATACTTTTGAATAACCTCGTGCTGGGTCGGAACGCCGAGAACCGGCTCTGGTGTTATACTGCCGTCTCCCATGAGATACCCGCGCTGGCAAATTGCGGTTGCAAAACCTTCCGCCTTAAGAGATTCCTGCCTGGCCACATAAAGAATCCAGGGATACGGAGCCACTGTCAGTTCTTTTGTTCTCATCGCCTGTAAAAGTTCCGCCGCACCCCTATAACCTGTTAGGTCTTTATGGGGGACACCGAGTATATCAAGAAAAGAGACGTTTGCAGCATAAGCGGCATTACGCTTGCTCGATGTTCCGACGATCAGAGGTGATTTCACTTTTAATAGATCTGCTGCAGTCTCGATACCCGTTTCTTTACTGACGAGCATAACCTGATTTGTCGACTCTATTCCCAGCAGATGCATTTTGTTAATGTCAAATTGAACGGCTGAATCTTGAAGTACTAATGGAAGGGTGAAGCCTGTAAACATGCCGATAGTCTTCCCATCTCCTTTTGTGGTCTTGTAAAAGGAGTTTGCCGCGAGAAGACCCCCCGCGCCTTCCTTGTTTAGGACTATGACCGTTGGATTCCCTGGCAAGTGCTTTTCCAGAAAGGGTGCCAGTTGCCTCATGCCGACGTCATCTCCTGAACCGGGAGGAAATCCAATGATGATGTTTACCGTTTCACCTTTAAGGGAAAATTCCGCTGCTGTTAAATGGGAAACAGTGCCGATCATGAGTGCGAAAATAATGGAAATTCCCGGGATTATGCCATTGCGCAGTAATAATAGTGCTTTTGACCTCTTCATACCTTGACCTCCTTTTAATTGAATGATCTAAAAATGTTATTCAATCATTAATGGCTGAGAATCCAATAGAAATTCTGCCGGAAAATTGTATTTTCGGACGAAAAAAACAGCAATTCATCAGGCCCTGTTTTCAACAAGGACCTCAATCAGTCGCGGCTCACCGGAAGACAAAGCCGTTTTGAAAGCCCCGCCCAGATCTTGTGGCTTCTCAACACGTTCACCTTTTACGCCCATGGATTGTGCAAGTTGGCAAAAGCTTATAACCGGTTTGTCCAGTTCCATACCATCATGCCTTTCATCAAGGGGATAATCACCCAGTACTGTCTTTCTCACAAGTTTGACCTGACGGTAGGTTGCATTGTTGGTGATAACAAATAGCACCGGGATATTATAACGCGCCGCTGTCCAGAAACTCTGCATTGACCATGCTGCGCTGCCGTCTCCAGAGACAACAACAACCGGCTTATCAGGTAAACCAAGTTTTACACCCATTGCACCTGGCAAGCCCCACCCGATACTTCCCCCTTTTCGGGAACGGAAAAAAGATTTATGTTTTGAAAGCGCAAGAACATCCCTCAGAATGGCCGAGGATGACCAGCAATCATCCACAATGACTGTGTCCGGCGTAATCGCTTCTTTTATTTCTGTCATCAGCCGTGATATGGATATTGGAAGGCGATCCTTTTCCTCTTCAATTATTTTCTCGAGATGATTTTCCTTTATCAGCTTCTCTTCTTTAATCTTAAATATTCTACCCTTGACTTCCTCCCGTAATTTTGAAGATATTTCTTTTTTAAGGGCCTCGTTGAGTTCCAGGAGAGTGACTTTTATATTGCCTTGTATCCCACAATCTATGGGGAAATTTTTCCCTATTTCCCATGGGTTTTCATCAATCTGAATGAATCTAATATCCCGGTAAATATTAGGCTCTGAGTTGAAGAAGCCCTGAGCAAACATTGGGCATCCGACCCCGATTATTAGATCCACGTTTTTTAATATATCTTTAGCCTGTTTCCCGGTTGGGTCCAGATCCCCGAGATACTGTGGATGAGTAACCGGAAAGTTTACATCAGACATCCACCCTTGATATACACTTGCGCCGATCAACTCCGCAAAAGAAACCACTTCCTCCAATGCATCGCACATGGAAACGCCGCTTTCGACTAAAATTACGGGGTTTTTCGCTTCCCGCAAGATATCAATAGCATGGATCAGGGCCGTTCTATCGGGTCGCAGTTTAGAGTGGACGGTGGTATTTGCCTTGTATTCAAAGTCAATGTGTTGGTCCAGTACATTCTGAGGAAGAGAAACGAGAGTTGGCCCGGTTGGTGGCTGCATGGCCATCTTAAAGGCACGCTGAACGGCAACCGGAATGTCCTCAGCATGAACGATCTCCGTGCACCACTTGGTGTATAATTTCGCCATGCCTACTATATCACCTGAAAGGTGCGGATCATATTGCAGCAGGCGTGTATCCTGTTGGCCTGCTGTAATGACAAGGGGAACGCCTCCCGAATAGGCATTGTAAAGCATAGGAAGAGAAGCAGCCACTCCCGTCCCTGTATGCAGGTTTAAAAATCCCGGCTTCCCGGTTGCCCGTGAATATCCTTCAGCCATACCCGCACAAACGATCTCATTGAGCCCAAGAATGTATTTCATTTCAGAAACACCCTCCAGTTCATCCATGAACAGGATTTCAGTAGCTCCCGGAATACCGAAGACATGCTCGACACCTTCTCGTCTGAGCAATTTGATCAACGCTTCTTTTCCTTTCATGACTGTCATGCCGTAAACTCCTCACTTGTTTATTAAAAAATTCATAATTTACACGCCGATTCGGCGGTTCAAATATTTCACTATCTCCTGTATTTTTTCATTACCCGTTCAAATCCTGGCAGAGATCCCTCAATGGTTGTTGGTGATACGCAGTATGATATTCTGAAATGGCCGGGACATGAAAATCCCTGTCCCGGGACAGTTAAGATATTTTCCTCTTGCAATGCCTTCACAAAAGAGACGTCGTCTTCAATGGGCGTCTTAGGAAACAGGTAAAAGGCCCCTTCCGGTTTTCTTAAATCATACCCAAATGATGAAAGGCCGTCACAAAGAAGGTCCCTGTTTTTCTTATAGAAAGATATATCCACACTTTCTTCCATAAGAAGGGCAACAGCCCTTTGCATCAGAGCGGATGCATTAGTATAACCAAGGACCCTGTTACTGAGGACGATTCCCTGCATTACAATATCCCTGTCAATGATATCCGGATTTGCCGCAATGTACCCGATCCTCTCACCCGCCAGTGAGAGATCCTTGGAGAAGGACGAAATGACAAATGATTCATTGTAAGAGTCGAGGATGCTTGGGACAGAATTACCGTCATAAACTATTTTTCTGTAAGGCTCGTCGGAGATCAGATATATGGACATACCCTTTTTTTTACTGTGGCTGGTAAGAACACCGACAAGCTCTGTTATCTCACCTTCCGTGTATATTTTACCACTGGGATTATTGGGGGAATTAATCAGTACGGCCCGAGTTCTTTCTGTAATTGCATTGGAAATAGCCTCACAATCCAGTTGAAAATCAGGCTTTGTCGGTACGATCACGGGCACTCCTTGGTGATTATCCAGCCAGGAGCTGTATTCGAAAAAAAAGGGTGACGGTATGATAACCTCATCTTTCGGGTTAAGTATGGTTTTAAAAACAACATTGCATCCCCCTCCTGCCCCGGCAGTCATTACTATCTCTTCTTTGGTAAACTGTTTTAGGTTTGTCTTATTCAGGTATTCAGCAACGGCCTGCCTTGTACTATCAAAACCCGCATTGGACATATATCCATGGAGCCCGGGCGTAGGATCATTTATCAGATCTGAAAGTACCTCCTTGAATCTTTTTGGGGGCTCCAGATTTGGATTACCGATACTGAAATCGTAAACATTTTCAGCTCCATATACTTTTTTCCTCCTGTTACCCTCTTCAAACATCTTTCTGATCCATGATGAATTTTCTATTGACGAGCTTATCTTGTCTGCAATTGTCATATTTTTTCTCCATTTAGGTATATGATGTCATACAATTAAAATGATTTTAATTTTGTATCTCGATAGTTTAGTGAAAAATTTTCATCAAAATGGATGTGATCGTTACTTGTATTTATTATTATTGTAAGGTTTTTATATCTCAGTGATCATAAGTGTAAAATGATAATGGAGATAACTTTGTGATTGAAGAATTTCTTGGCTTATGCAATATTTATGTTGAAATATAATGTTTGATGTCATACATTATGAATGAATCGGATTTTCCATGTCAAGCTTTTTTTATTATGATAGAAATTTTACAAATCGATAATAATTACTCGATTTCCAATTTATGAAAGGTAAAACATCAAAGTGTCTCATGAATTTAAAAAAATAAATGACACCAAAAGTCTTTACGGAAAAGTGGAAAAAGCCGTCAAGGAATCCATTCTTTCCGGAAAATTTCAAACCGGGGAACAATTACCGGGAGAAATAGAATTATCGAGTCAGTTTGGGGTAAGCCGTCCGGTGATAAGGGAAGCCATAAAGTCATTAAACTCTCGTGGTTTTTTAGAGATCCGGCGAGGTAAAGGTGGCGGGAGCTATGTAAGCGATCTGAGCCATTTATTCTTTAAAGAGAATTTCGCTGATCTAATAAGACTAAATAGAGTTAAGGTAGATCATCTGGTCAATGCAAGGCTTCTCCTTGAGCCCGAGGTTGTAAAGTTGTCGGTCATGAATGCCATAGATCTGGATCTTTATAAAATAAAGAACAACCTCCTCGAATCTCAGATGACAGAAGACATCGACAAACGTGTAAGCTTGAATGGAGAGTTTCATAAATTAATAGGGAGATCCTGCGGAAATCCGCTTTATTCAATCCTGATGGACAGCATTATGGATTTTTATGAAGCCTATCTTCGAGTCATTAAACCTGTTACCGAAGTTCTTACGAATGTCGATGATCATCCAAAGATTTATAATGCTATTGAAAAACGTGACGCCGAAAAGGCAATCATGCTGACTAGACGTCACATTAAGTCCACGATAGAAAAAATGATCAAATTGGAAAAAACGTATCTTAAACTGGTTGCGGAGCAATCGACCTAAGGCGATTTTAAATATGGATGTATAGAATGTTGCTGTTCCTCGTTAATTTGTTCATTTGACGTCTCAAGGCTTCGATGTGAGAATGTTCTGATCTCATTAATCGAAGCCGGGAAGTGATAACATGCAACTCTTTGAAATAAAATCGGTTTGAAAAATTTTTACAGCAGATTGTCGGGTTAAGACCGACAGTCTGCCAGATATTTAATAAGCCTAAAAGAAGGAGGGTTTATATGAGTGCGACTGTTTTTCCAACTGGTGTGACCATCTATGATCCTGAAAAATGCTGGAACGGCTATACTATATTTAACGCAACCATGCACCGGGCGAAAGATGTCGGTTCTATGTTAATCAATATGAATGGGAATGTGATGAATCAATGGAAAGGATTCGACGGTTTTCCCAATAAGGTACTGCCTGGAGGTTATGTTATGGGAAGCACAGGCATCCGAAATCCGGAACATGGCTTTCAGGATATGCTGGATCTTGTCCAAATTGATTGGGACGGAAATATAGTATGGTCATTTAAAGAGTATGATCATATCGAAGACCCTGGCGAAAAAAAGACATGGATGGCCAGACAGCATCATGATTATCAGAGAGAAGGCAATCCCGTGGGATATTATGTCCCTGAAATGGAGCCGCTAACTGACAAGGGCAATACGCTCATTCTTTGCCATAAAAACCTCACAAATCCCAAGATAAGCGATAAAGTGCTCGTGGATGATACATTTATCGAGATTACCTGGGATGGCCAAATTATCTGGGAGTGGATCTGCAGTGAACATTTTGATGAAATGGGATTTAGTGAGGAAGCCAATAATATCATGGCCCGAAACCCCGGATTAAAGCCGGCCGGTGGAGGTGTGGGGGATTGGATGCACATTAATTCCATGTCTTCTCTCGGACCCAATAAATGGTTTGATCAAGGGGACAAACGTTTTCATCCGGATAACATCATCTGGGATGGCCGTCAAACCAACATCATTGCCATTACCAGTAGAGAAACAGGCGAAATTGTCTGGAAAGTGGGGCCTGATTACACAGCCACGGAGGCCTTGAGACAGCTAGGGCAAATCATAGGGCAACATCATGCCCACATGATCCCGAGGGGATTGCCCGGTGAAGGGAATATCCTGGTGTTCGATAATGGTGGCTGGGCCGGGTATGGCGCCCCCAACCCCGGATCTCCAACGGGTTTTGATAACGCTCTGAGGGATTACTCACGCGTACTGGAGTTTGACCCAACTACGCTGAAGATTGTCTGGCAATATACCCCCAAAGAGGCCGGGTACATGATACCCTTTTATGCCAGTAGATTTTATAGCGGCTTTATCAGCTCAGCGCAACGTCTGCCTAATGGAAACACACTGATTACCGAGGGTGCACAGTGCCGTATTTTTGAAGTCACCCGCGAACATGAACTTGCATGGGAATATATTAGTCCTTACCAGAACCTGACAGCCATGAAGAGCGGTGCAGGCACTATTATCTACCGAGCCTATCGCCTACCTTACCATTGGATACCGCAGATTGAAAAGCCACAGGAAAAGGGCATACGCCGCTTGGACAATAATAGATTCAGAGTACCGGGGTCGATACGGAAAAAACCGGTAAAGATAACCAGGTTTAAAAAAGCGCAAAAGGCTACTTATGAATCACAGCATTGTGTCATCTCAAGGTGAAAAGGCAATATATGCAAATCTACTTGGTTTTGCCAGGATGCACTCAAGAGCAGACAAGGATATCCAATTCATTTCCTCGCTACGTCTGCCGTCGGCTATTATGGATTTCACGGTGATGAGCCGCTTTATGAAGATGATATGCCAGGTGGAGATTTTTGGCAAATCTTGCTTTCTCGTGGGAGTCCTCAGATCTGAAGGCAGAAAAATATGGGGCTCGTATAGTTTCATGTAGCTTTGGGGTTGTTCTTGGCAAGAGCGGTGGTGCCTTGGCTCAATTGGTCCCAATTTTTAGATTGTATTTAGGGGCCCCTCTGGGAGTGAAAAATAGATTTCGTGAAGATGTGTCTCCAACTTGATTTTTTCTTCGGTGAAAGCCGGCTGCCTTTAGCTGCACCTGCCATGAAACCCCAGTACCGGCGCTGACGGGATATATGTCTGTCCGTTTTTTTTGATCATTTCTGTGAGCCATTTTTCTATTTCTTCATCTGAAAGCCGGCCAAGGGGTCGTGATCTCAGCCAATCACTGTGCTGGTAAAGCTCCTTTATTAGACCCGCTTTTTCATAAAGATCGATAAACTCGCTCAGCCTCCGGGCAGTAACATCGCCCTCCTTCACCGCCTCGGCAGCGACCTCGCCCGCGCAGCGGCCTGAGACTACGGCGACTGTTGTTCCACGCCAATTGGCGGCGCTGCCTGTGAGGATCAATCCGTCTTTTACAATTTCACGGAACCTTACCCCTAAATTCGACGTGTGTCTCCAGCCATCCATACGTATTGGAACAGTGTTTTTTAATATCTGTGATAAATAATAATTCCCTTCCATGACACGCTTATATTCATCAAGGTTCATAAATTGTACGATACAGGAGTGAGGTCCGGACGGGGTTATACTGAACCAGCCTTTTTCCAAATAGGCTCCGGTATACAAACCCGCTTTGTGATAACAGTCCTTCAGCCCTGTAAGTTCCATTGTAATACCTCCGACATAGGCTTGATCTTCTGCAATCAATCCTTCCCATTTTGCGACACCTCTTACTCCGCCGGCGATGCCGTCAGCCGCTATCACTATCTTGCAGAATACCTCCGGTAGGGAGCGCGAGGCTGTAGTAACTCCTATAATTCTATTATTTTTCTTTATCAGGCCGGTAACCCGGGTATTAAGCAAGAGTTTTGCGCCGGCTCTGACAGCCTGTTTTGCCAGTTCCTGATCAAAAACCGCCCTGTCAATCAGATACCGATGAGAAGGCCATTCGTCAGACTGCAACGCACTTCCGTCCGGAGCAAAGAGTTGCGTTTTGGTATAATCTCCAGGTTTCCGTATTACCACGCGTTTGTCCATTGTTTCCAATATCGCAGTCAGGATATCCGGCCTCGCGGATGAGTGTAATGCCCCGGTACAATGACTGGGAATCCCAATCCTGTGATGCTCTTCTAATAATATGGTTTCGGCTCCTCCTTCCGCGGCTGCCTTTGCCGCAGCAGAACCGGCTGGTCCGGCGCCGATAACCAGGACATCATATGTATCAGCCGCAGAGCTTTTTGCCTGATCCATGCCGGCTCTGATATTCCTGTTTGATTCTTTTTTCTTTGCCATATCCAATCCTTTCTCAGATGTAAGCGGTATGATGTTATTAAATATAAGACTCAGCCTGTCCGAGGATCTTATACTCTATGATCCAGCACCGCGTTTTTACCGGCGATAAGGGCAAAAATCGCCCCGCCGAGCTGGCCTGTTGCTCCTGCATAGTTATGGAAAAAAAGACCTCCTATGATTTCTCCTGATGCATATAAACCCTCTATGGGCCTGTCGCAGTTGTCCAGTACCTGGGCTCTTTTGTTGGTTTTGAGTCCGCCGTATGTAAAGGTAATTCCACAGTTGACGGCATATGCGTAGTAGGGGGGCGTGTCCAGCGAATAGGCACAACTTGATTTGGCGAGCGGAAGACCTTCTGTATGCATATCTTCGGGTTCACCTGTCAGTTTATACCAGTTGTTATTTCCACCCGGTTTATTTGCCGCCTTATTGAAATCGGAGATCGTTCGGACCAGCTTTTCAACAGGCATACCCAGTTTTCCGGCCAGCTCTTCGGCCGTGTCGCCCCTGGTGTACGGTGCATCGATCATGTCCGGGAACCCCGCGCCACTGGTGATTATTTTGTAGCCCTTGGCATCAAAGACTTGAAATGCTATACGGCCTGGCTGCGCCAGCACATATTTACCATATCTTGAGTAGGTCAAGTCGGCGTTATCATAGCCCTCATCCAGAAATCGCTCGCCATCGGAATTTATAATCAAACCGAAAATATACATACGCTTTGCTGTTTTATCCGTATCTTCCCTGATGGATGGTTGAGGAGCATCAGCGTCAACAAAAGTGGCATGGCAGCAACTCCAATTGCCGAAAGGCTGGGCACCCACATCCAGGGCCATTTGAATTCCGTCACCCATGTTGAACTGACCCCCTCTTACTTTTGCCAGGTCCCAGTCTGGGCCTAGGTACCGGGCACGCCATGCGGGATTTGACTCGAACCCGCCACAGGATAAGACGACGGATTTGGCGGTGTACTTTTTCATGCCGGCTCTGGATTTGGTGATCACGCCTAAGATTTTCCCCATCTCGTCCATCAAAAGCTTGCGCGCGCCCGTCTCGTAAAGCAGATCGATGCCGTCCATTTTTTCGACGCGATCGAAAAGGTAATCCGAGAGTCCGGCTCCGCCACCTTTTGCGCAAATAGGAGTTTGACCCACGAAATGCAATTTGCCGTTGATGCGTTGCACGAAAACGGAGGTTAACTCCATCTGGACGGATTGTTTTTTGACCATCCACCGGATAGCCTTAGTGGAATTATGGACAATCAGCTCGGTCAGGGACGGATCCACAAATCCTTCCGTGACCATAGTGTATTCGCGAAAAAAATCATCAGCGGTGTAGGGCTCTATGATGATGTTTCTTTCTTCTTCGGTCAGGTTTGGAATCAGGTCCAGTACATCCTCAATGCCATTGTGCACGATCCGGTAGATGCCTGTGGTATAATAGGCGTTGCCCCCTCTTTTTCCTTTGGGGGCGATTTCCAGCACCAGTACCCTTGCCCCAAATTCATGCGCCCGCAGGGCTGTCAGAAGGGCAGTGTTGCCGGCACCGACGACAATGACATCATAATCTGAAGCGAATTCGCTCATGTTTTTCTCCTTACTTAAATAGCCGGATTTTTCAGTGGTTGTAAATCAGGGTTGCGACGCTGATTTTTTTATTGTTCTTTTTTCGATCTACCGACACTACCATAATTGATTTAAAACAATACGGACAGCCCATGGTAACCCATCTGTGAAGGGTTGGATTTAGTAGTCCATCAGAATTGTGGGGAGCCAGAGGGCTATTTTGGGGTATATCAGGCACAAGATAGTGGCGGAAAATATTATAATTACAAAGGGAAACGTGCTTTTGATAATGACGGACATAGGTTCGTCAACGATACCCTTAACGGTAAACAGGTTCAGCCCGACCGGTGGGGTCAGCAGAGCGGTTTCAACGAGCATCATCAGCACCACGCCGAAGGCAAGGGTATCAATGCCCAGCGACGGCAGCATGGGAGCCAGCACCGGCACGGTTAACACCGTAATGGAATTGCCGTCCAGGAACATTCCCAGTATCAGGTAAAAAACAATCAGGATCGAGATGAGAACAACATTGGGCATCTGCGTGTTTACAATCATTTCGGTCAATTTGGAGGGCACCTGCAGCAGAGTAACTATGTTGGTCATGGTCAGCGCGCCGATCATGATCATCAGGATCATGGTTGAGATGGAACTGGATTCTACGAGGCAGGACATAAAGGATTTCAGGGTCATCCGCTTGTATAAAACCGTGCAGAAAAGGCTGTAGATGACCAGGATGGCTCCCGCCTCGGTAGGGGTGGCCAGTCCGGAATATATGCTGCCCAGTACGAAGATCGGCCCCAGCAGGATCACAAAAGAACTTTTCAGCGATTGCAGCCGCTCGGACCAGGAGAACCGCATCTTTTCATATTTCCCTGTGATTTTACAGGCGATGATAACATAGACGCTGAACATGACCACCAGCATTGATCCGGGTACAAAGCCGGCCATAAAAAGCGCGCCCACCGAGGTATCTGTAAGGAATCCGTAAACGATGAGACCTATGGACGGCGGAATGATCAGACCCAGGGAGGTGCCGGTGACGGTGCCGATAACCAGATTTTTGCTGTACCCCCTGTCCAGAAGTGGTTTCATGGCCACCAGAGTGACAATAGCCGTCACTGCCGTGGAACTGCCGATCATGGCCGCGAGAATCCCGCCCGTTATACACGTGGCCACACCCAATCCACCGGGCAGCCATGCCAGCCATTTGGAGCTGAGGTCGTAAATCTTCTCACCCAGCCCTGATTTTCCTAAAATCACGCCTCCAAGGGAGAATAAAGGAATGGCAAGCAGGACGAAATGACTGATCGTTTTTTCCGCCACAATGGGGATGGTATAAAGGCCGCTTATTGAACCGTGGAAGAACAACAGGCCAAAAAAGCCGACGGTTCCCAGGCCGAACGCAATGGGAACGCCCCACAGCATAACGGTAAGCGTTAGTACCATGATTCCGAGGGCCATATTGACCTTGAACACCCCTATCGCAAAACCCAGGTTGACAATATACAGCGCCAGCGCGAGTTTAGCGCTATATGATCCTTTGTCGCTTTTTTCAAGCTGACCGCTGCGAAGGGCCATAACCCGCAGACCTGCCTTGCGAAGCATCTGCATTGTGCACATAAGCATGCCCAGGGGAAAAACGATCCTGACAATCCACAGCGGGTAGCGTATGGTATCCGAACTCATGGATCCAATCCCGTAGGCGTCCACAAACTCTTTGTAACCGAAGAAGCCGAGGGATATGATATACAACAGGGTGGTCAGGTCGGTGGCCACACCCAGCAATTCCCTTGTATAGGGCGCGGCCCTGGATACAAAAACATCGCAGGCGATGTGCTTGTCGGTTTTAATGCCGTAGGCTGCTGAAAGGAAGGGAAACCAGGAAAAGGCCAGCATGGAAAGGGGCATGACCCATTCTGTGGGGGCGTCGAAAAAATAGCGTGCCACAATTTCATAGCAGACCGCCAGCGCCACCATCAGGATAAGCAGGCTGGCAATAAAATTCGAGGTCCATGAAATACCGTCGATGATATGACCTGCTGATAATCCGGTTTTCTTTGTTTCCATTATTCCTCCCGATTTTCCTTACCCTGTTGTGTAATATATCAACAAATCACTTTTTGTCTCTCTTCCGATGCCGCAATCGATCGGCGGCATCAAGTATTGAGATGACATTGGACTATTCTGCCTTATCGAAAAGGCCCCATATCTCCTGGTGCTTATCACCAAGCAGTTTCTTAGAAAATTCCACCATTGCCGGTCTGACTACCGCCACCAATTTCTTTTTCTCTTCAGGAGACATGTCATATATAATTTTGGCCTTGGCTCCTATGGCTTCGAGGTCCTCTTTATACTCGTTAGCCACAAAATCCCTGGTCCAGCCTTCGAGCGCCCTGGCTTCTTCTATAAACAGGGCCTGATCCTTTGCCGGTATCTTTCCCCATACATCCTTATTAATCACCAGATAAAAGCTCATGAATGGTTCGGTCGGATTGATAGTGATGTAAGGCGCCACTTCATACAGCCGCGCACGCCGTACCCGGGAGGATCCCGTGGTGCAGGCCTCTATGGTCCCCCGCTGCAGGGCGGTATAAATTTCCGACGAATCCAGCTCCACCCCGACGGCCCCCAGTACTTTGAACATTGCCGCCTGTGCCGCCCCGGACGAGCGTATCTTCAGGCCTTTAAAATCCTCGACCGTTTTGATTGCCTTGCCGGATCGGGCGAATAAACCAGTGCCGTAGGCCAGCGGTCCCAGAAGTTTCGCGTTGAAATATTTTTCGAATTCGGCATCTGCAAGGGCACGGACCTCGGGCAGATCAATAAACCGGTAGTAGTGATCAAAACTGGTCCAGCATCCCATCGCACCAAAACTTGAAACAAATTCAAGAATACCGGAGCGCCTTCCCACCATAGCGACATGGAGAATCCCCATATTAACCTGGTTTTTGGCCACTGCCGGTATCAGGTCCTTGGCATCGTATAATGATCCGCCACCATAATGGGTAATCTGGATCTGGCCGCCTGTTTTTTCGCCGATTATATCGGCATACTGTTTGGCAGCCAGCTCCAGATTGGAGTTGGGTGCCAGGGTACTGGCCAGTGTCAGCTTGAGCGTATCCGCCGAAGCCGGCATCACGGCTGTCAAGACAAAAGAAATGATTATACCAGCAATCGCTATGATTCCCGTTTTTCTTAGCTTTAACATGAATACCTCCTTTATCCATTAGAGTTAATATTTTCTCCAGCAAAACAGTCGTTGACTGTTCCTGGCAAATGAAAATGCGTCAAAAACATATCTTGATAGGTGTAAAACAGATTGCTTTACCTGCGTGACAATACTGTTTGCTTTTATTAACAATTAATTTGCTAATAGTAAACACCCTAGTCAAAACATCACCTGTTTTGAAAAGGATTACAGAATATATTCAACAGCCGGGCCGGTCTATGCCCCAGGCTTCGCCCCATGTGTGGACGATCCGAATCGAAGTATATTGCATCCCCGGCTTCAAGCCTGTATGTCTGACCGTCGTAAAAAAACTCATGCTCACCTTCGAGAGTAAAAGTGAACTCCTGGCCAATATGCATTAATGGGGCGGAGGGGAATTCAAAATCCAATGTTATAATATAGGCATCCATCAGACGATCCTGCTTGTTAAATCCGAATGCCTCATAGGCCCAGTGTGGAGAAACGTTCTTATGGACGATAAGCCTTCTGTCTCTGGCCCTGCCGAAGGCTACTTTGACGATGTTTTGTTGAGTTAGCTCTCCAGTGAGCAGGGTTACAAGACTTTCTTGAAGACCAAAAGCGATCCTGGAAAGGGTGTTCAGGGGAGGAATCTTCTCATTATTTTCGATCTGTGACAGATATCCCTTTGAAAGGCCGGTGATTTTCGCAAGTCGCCCCAGGGTGTACCCTAAATGGGTTCTTTTTTCCCTGATGCGTTCCGCAATGGCGAGCTGAAGCAGGCGACCCTCTTTTTCGTTTTCATTTTTATTCATATCTACTGTTTGCCATAAGAGAACGGCAATGTCAAGAAAATACTGAGTTGGTCTGCCATATACCTCAGATTTTAACCTTTAATTTTTGAATTGAGTACCGCTTGATTGATTTTTATTCACAGATTACATTCACACTATGTTTTCGTATTCAGCACAGGCGATTCATCTCTGATCATATTATTGTTGAAATCCTTCAGGACATAGATCAACAGAAAGCTAAGAGGAACAAGGTGAAGGAGACTGCTGCCGAAGAACATCGTGCCGATAGAGGTTGCATTGGCAAACCAGCCCATAGCGATTGAACCGATGCCAATCCCCAGATCAATAGTGGCAGAAAATGTTGAATTGGCGACTCCCCGGCTGTTTATTTCAACCATATATATGATCATTGTCTGGATAGCAGGTAAAAAAAGTCCGTAACCAAGCCCTAATGAAAGAGCCGCCATAACAAGAATGGTTATGCCATGGGTTACCCATAGCAGCATATATCCTCCAATGAGTAATAAGATTCCGAGGGTAACAACAATTTTTGGACCGCTTCGATCCATTACCCTTCCACCAAAAGGACGCGTAAAGCTCATTGCTATTGCATAGAACAGGAAAAAAACACCTCCATCTGCCACATTAATCTCTTCACAGTAAAGAGCGACAAAGGATATCAGGCCACCAAAAACGAAGGCTATAAAGAACTGTACGATACAAATAGGTATCACCCGGATTTCAATGAAGTTTTTCCATTTGAAACCTTTTCGTCTGAATTGTAAGGGAGGAGGCTTGACTGTGGAAGCCGCAAAGAAGGCAAAGACAGCCGGAATGGTTGCGGCTATGAATAACCTGTCATAGTGCCTGTCGCCAGCGAGCCACAAAGCAAACATCGGCCCCACGGCCATAGACAGGCTCATCGCCAGACCGAAGTAACCAATCCCTTCCCCTCTTCTGCTGGGTGGAACGATATCAGCAATTATGGTTGCACTGCTTGTGTTAAAAACTCCCCACGTAAGGCCGTGTAATAATCGAAGTAACAGGAAACTGATGAAAGTTGCCGCCAGATAATAACTGAATGTAAACAGTGCAAAAAAGCAGATTGAAAAAAGAAATATCCTTTTGCGTCCAAAAGAATCAACAGCATAACCGGCAAAAGGGCGAATCAATAAGGAGGAGAGAGAGTAAACACCGATTAGGTATCCGGCTTGACTGTTATCTACTCCTAATTGCTTCACTGCTATTACAGGTATAAGGGGAAGGAGAAAATAAAAACTTATCGCTACAAATAGAATCGCGAGCAAGTGCATGGTAAAGTTTTTAGTCCAGAGTGAATCCTGCATTTGAAAAATATAGCTCCGATTAGATAATGATAATTAATATCTTTATAAATCTTTAGTGGGCAATTTGAAAGGAATATTCCACAGATCAGGCAGAAGGTTATGTATAATGATAAAGTGATTTTCGGAGATCTATCATAGCTGCTGAAAATATGCTATATGTCTGCGGTTGAGGGTGTGTTCCTTGGCAGCATTGTGATCTTCATTAATTTGACCTGCTGGTGGTGGAGGTAACGTTGTGAAAAAACTGAGTGGGCAAGGACAGAGATGGCTCAAATGCTTTCATGTATTTTTTGCATGTTTATGGGTTGGCGGTGGATTTGCCTTAATGTTGATGTCTATTTTTTTAGTGGCAAAAGATGGATCAGAGCTTTATGGGCTTTATGCCTCTATGCAGTTCCTCGATTATGCTGTTATAGCAACAGGAGGTGTAGGGTCACTACTAACCGGAATCTTATATTCGACCTTCACGAACTGGGGATGGTTTAAACATAAATGGATTATCATTAAATGGTGCATCAATTTATATGGAATAATATTGGGAACATTCTGGTTAGGACCGTGGCTAGATGAGATGGTAGAAATAGTTCATGCAGATCGCATGGCAGCGTTAGCAAATACGGTTTATCTGCACAACAGGACAATGTCGTTTGCCTTCGGATTATTTCAGCTATTAACTATCTTGTTTGCCCTGTATCTATCCGTGCATAAGCCATGGAGAAGGAAGAAATCTGAATGCTAAAAGTTACCTTGAAGGGTTTTAACTTATTGGAGCCAGATTACTACTTATTTCATTGCAGATTACTCGAAATTATGATATACAATAAATACCTCTGTTCATTTCCTTTTATGGGTAGTCCTTTTTGTCAAGCTTGGAAGAAAGGGCAGGATGCTTATTCCTGCTCTTTTTTTTCTGATCAGGTCAATATTCAGTTGTCTTAAATCCGGTAATACAATAAAATTATCACGATATCATTTTTTTATAAACACTAACAATTTTAGATCGGAGGGAGAAGCTTATGAACAAAGGGGAGTTGATCAATGAAGTGGCAAAGGTTGTAAGCACCAAAAAGGAAGCCCAGGCAGCCGTTGACTGCGTTTTGGCAACTATAACCAAAGCATTAAAGAAAAAAGACGCAGTTACATTGGTAGGATTCGGAACATTTAAAGTAAGTAAGAGAAAAGCAAGAACAGGCAGAAACCCTCAGACAGGGGAGGTTCTAAAGCTAAAGGCTAAGAATGTACCAAAGTTCATAGCTGGAAAAGCCCTTAAAGATGCTGTTCAGTAAATAACTTTAAATACCTTTTTCAACCCTCATTAGGACGAGCTGTTTTAATGAGGGTTATTTTTTCGCTAAGCTTCGATATCCTTATTGTTATCATACATGCGGGAGGCATATCCCGCCGTTTACGACGTCATAAAAAAGTGCTATGTTTGTATTAATATATCAAAGCGCTATGAAATCCGGTATTTAGAAATAGGAACAGCAGGACATCATGCGCATTTTCAATCCAACGATCCAACATAAATAAAGGAGATTAAAATGAAGATTCTGGGAATTTGTTGCAGTCCAAGAAAAGGGGGAAACAC
>JAFGDF010000077.1 GCA_016932235.1 Deltaproteobacteria bacterium
GGGATGTTCCCATGGCTGCTCTTTTTGCACCATACCATCCATAAGAGGGCCTTTCAGGAGCAGGGAGATGGAATCCCTTATTCTTGAATCTGAAATGATGGTCGATCGGGGGGTGAAGGAAATCAATCTGATAGCCCAGGACACCACGATGTACGGCCGGGACCTTTCATCCGGGGCATGTCTGGAGGATCTTCTGGAAAAGTTGGTCAGGATTAATGGACTCAACTGGATAAGGATACTATATGCATATCCTTCCGGCATAACAAACCGACTGCTTGAAATCATGGAGAGCGAATCGTCCATCTGTCCATATCTTGATCTTCCATTGCAACACATAAATGAAGATATTCTTAATTCCATGGGAAGGAACTTCAAAACGAAGGATGCATTTCAGTTGATTGACCGCTTACGTTCAGGGAAACGGAGATTGAGCCTGAGGACAACCTTTATGGTCGGATTTCCCGGCGAAACGGATGATTCATTTAAAGAACTGTATGACTTTATTAAACTGGTTGAATTTGATTATCTTGGTGTCTTTATTTACTGCCCTGAGAAAGGAACCAGGGCTGAGCGTATGGAGAGAAGGACGGAAATTGAAATCTCGAAGAAACGAATCGATTTAATCATGGAACTTCAAAAGGAGATATCGAGAAGGAAAAATCAGCGTCTTGTTAATAAAGTAGTCCCTGTTCTGATCGAAGGTGTTTCTTCAGAGACAGATCTCCTTTTAACAGGCAGGACATCACGTATGGCTCCTGAGGTGGATGGTCAGGTCTTGATCAATAGAGGCAACGGTCTCGTCGGCAAAATTCATAGGGTTTTGATAAACGAGGCATATTCATATGATTTAATAGGTGAGATAATTTCCGGTGATAACACAGAGAAAACAGCATAAAAAAATATACTGTTGAAATAAGATATCTGAGATGATAAATATCCAGGCCTCTACTAAATTATCACCAATCAGTAAAGTGGGAGGGTCCAGTTGGATTCCAACAAAAAATTGTTAGAAAGGTTTGACATTCACTTTAAGAATATCAATGAATCACTTGAAAAGACATTCAGTGCGCGAATACCGATGGTCGATGAAATAGGCAGGTATGCTCTCCTTGGAGAAGGCAAAAGACTTCGCCCCTTATTATTTGTGCTCTCAGGAATAATATGCGGATATAAAGGAAACGATCTATATGAGCTGTCAACCATTTTTGAATATATTCATGTTGCTTCACTTCTCCATGACGATGTAATTGATAACGCGGAAACAAGAAGGAAAAAACCATCCGCCAGCCATCTATGGGGTAATTCAGCCGCTGTTTTGACAGGCGATTATTTATCTTCAAGGGCGGCGTCTATTGCCGTGAATTCCAATAATAATAATCTGGTAAAATTGCTTCTGAAGGCCGGAGAGAGGATGAGTGAAGGACAATCTTTAGAGCTGGCATGTACCAATAAATGGGATACGGGCAGGGATCAATATCTTGAAATAATCACTTGTAAGACCGGGGAGCTTATGTCTGCCGCCTGTTCCGGCGGCGCTGTAGTATCGGGAGTCGACAAAAATAAGGTTGATAATTTAAAGGAATACGGTCTGAACCTTGGAATCGCTTTCCAGTTGGTGGATGATCTCCTTGATTATACCTCATCGGAAGAACAGTTTGGAAAACCGGTGGGAAAGGATTTAATGGAAGGCAAGATCACGCTTCCTCTTATATATGCTATCTTACAAATGGATAAAAAAGAGCTTTTGAGGGTGAAAAAGATATTCCAGAATAATGAGGCCAGTGAAAAAGACTACGGCACTATGACAGCCTTTGTCCGGGAAAGCGGCGTTATTGACAGGATAAGATCTGAGGCCAGGGATTATGTTAAAAAAGCTTCAGAATATCTCGATATTTTCCCCGCTTCCCAGTCAAAAGAAGATCTCGTAATTCTTAGTAAGTATATATCAGAGAGGACTTATTGATCTCTATCATTAATTGTTTTCTACGAATAAAAAAGCCCGCTTACAACCAAAGCGGGCTTTTATTTATAGGCATCGATTTTTAAAAGAAAAACTTATCTTTTTACTTTAGGGATTGATAGTAATCCATTAGTATCTTTGCGACTTCGGGACGTGAGAACTCCTTAGGAGGCGCCTGTCCGTTTGAAAGCATTTCCCGCACCTTTGTTCCTGAGAGGAGGATAAAATCATCTTTGGTGTGATCCGGCACATCCCTCATCATTACGACCTTACCAAGTTTTTTCGACCAGGCTGTATGATCGGCCTTGAAGATCTCGATTTCCAGAGCATTGCCTGGTATCTCATCAAAGATGGTCTGGGCATCAAACGGCCCGTAGTAGTCTCCCACACCTGCATGATCCCGGCCCACGATTAGGTGTGTGCATCCACAGTTCTGACGGAAAACCGCATGGAGGACCGCTTCCCTTGGTCCGGCGTAAAGCATGTCAAAACCATATCCGGTAATGAGTACGGTGTTAGGCTCAAAGTAGATTTCCGCCATCTTTCGAATAGCCGCGTCACGAACATCCGCAGGGATATCTCCCGGTTTTAGTTTCCCAAGCAGCATGTGTATTAGAATTCCATCGGCATTAACAGCCTTATAGGCCATACGACAGAGTTCCTCATGGGCGAGATGCATTGGATTACGGGTCTGAAAGGCAACCACCTTTTCCCATCCAAGTTTTTTCATTTCATCCCTTATTTCATATGCCGTTTTATAGGTTCCGACAAAATCCTTTTCAAAATAAGAATAGTTAAGGACTTGAATCGGACCGGAAACGGCCATATTTCCAACGCTGTTGAATGCATCTACTCCCGGATGCTCATTATCGGTCGTACCGAATATTTTTTCTGTCATCAACTTCATCTGGTCATTATTGATCTCCTCAATAGCGACAACATCCTGGATCGCCAGGACGGGGTTGCCTGCCACATTAGGATCACGTAATGCTATTCGTTTTGCTCCCTGTATCGCTGACGCATCATTTACAACGTTTAATACCGGAGTGGGCCAGAACAAACCATCCGTGGTTTCCATCTTTTCAGAAACACTCAAGGCATCCGCAATATTCATATATCCGGTCAA
>JAFGDF010000078.1 GCA_016932235.1 Deltaproteobacteria bacterium
GGTTCCATTGCAGCCACAATGGCGGGGGCTATTATGATCCTTGCAAGTATGGCCCGCTGGTCCGCTTTTTTAGGCGGCGGATCGGATGATGATGAAGGAGGCTTGGGCACAATCGGTTTGATTGTGATGTCCATACTTGCCCCCCTCGCTGCCATGCTTGTGCAAATGGCTATTTCCAGGTCCCGGGAGTATCAGGCCGATTCCACCGGTGCTGTTTTTGCGGGAGAACCTTTTGGGCTTGCAAAGGCACTCGATAAGCTGGGAGCCTATTCAAAAAGAATTCCGATGCATGGGGCCAACACAAATACGGCCCATATGTTCATCGTTAACCCTTTAAAGGGGGGGGATATAGCAACGATGTTCTCTACCCATCCTCCACTTGAGGAGAGAATAGCAAGGTTGACAGGGAAAAGAAATACATCTATTGATAATACACATGGTGGTAACTCCGGAATAAAGGAGGCCGAAGCGGCCTGGAGGAGACTCTCGTGATGAAATACGAGAAAAAAAGATAAAGTTCACCTTATAAATCCCAAAGAGTTCAGAACAGGAGTAACCCTAATGGCAATACATGAACTGGCAGGTAAACCCGCGCCTAAGTCCATGCTGATCAATATCAGGGATCTGATATCTTCATACTATACAGAGGAACCTTCGGGGCCTGTATCTTTCGGGACCTCCGGACACAGAGGATCTTCCGGAAAAGGAACTTTTAATGAGATGCATATAGCTGCCATTGCACAGGCCATCAGCGATTACCGGTCCTTAAAAGGTATCAAAGGCCCTTTGTTTATGGGATATGATACACATGCCCTATCCAAACCCGCCTTCAGGACCGCTCTTGAAGTCTTTGCCGCAAACGAGATCGAAACCGTTATTCATGATCATGACGGATACACACCCACACCGGTAATATCTTTCTTTATATTGGAGCATAACAGACATGACAAGTCCAATATATCCGATGGTGTGGTTATAACACCATCCCATAATCCACCAGGTGACGGAGGAATCAAATACAACCCGCCTCACGGAGGCCCGGCCGACATTGACGTAACCCGATGGGTCGAGGACAGGGCAAATAATTTGATGAAGGCAAAATTTCAAGGCATAAAAAGGATAGATTATCAAAAGGCACGTTCTGCATCTTCAACCCATGAGAGGGATATGATTACGCCCTTTGTGCACTCCCTTTCTCATGTGATTGATATGGAGGCCATTCGAAGGAAAAGTATTCATATCGGTGCCGACCCGATGGGCGGCTCAGGAATAAATTTTTGGGAACCTATTGCGGAAGAATATGGCCTGAATATCGAGATAGTAAATAAACGCATAGATCCTACTTTTGGATTCATGTCGGTCGATCATGACGGTCAGATTAGAATGGACTGCTCATCTCCCTATTCTATGGCGAGTTTGATTGCAATGGCTGACAAATTCGATATAGCATGGGGCAACGACCCTGATTTTGACAGGCACGGCATAGTATGCAAGGATGGTTTAATGAATCCCAATCACTACCTTTCTGTTGCAATATGGTACTTGCTGGGTAACAGACCTTCCTGGGAAAAAGATCTCCGGATCGGTAAAACCCTTGTAAGCAGCAGTATTATCGACAGGATTGTAGAGTCCCTCGGGAAAGATCTATTTGAGGTTCCTGTGGGATTTAAATGGTTTGTTTCCGGCCTGTTGGACGGAAGTGTGGCATTCGGTGGAGAAGAGAGCGCAGGAGCGGCATTTCTTCGGATGGATGGGACAGCATGGTCAACGGATAAGGATGGCTTCTCCATGGGCCTCCTTGCGGCCGAAATCCTTGCAAAAACCGGCAAAACCCCTTCTGATATATATCGGAATATCCTTGTTCCTCTATATGGTGAACCATACTATAAAAGGATCGATGGCCCTATTACTGATAAGCAAAAAAAGAGATTAAAAAATTTAAATCCTGAATCGATTAAAAGGGACTCAATAGCAGGCCTCTCCATCAGGTCGGTGATTACCAGAGCGCCGGGCAATGGCGCCCCTATTGGTGGGGTAAAGGTGTTACTTGAGGACGGATCGTGGTTCGCTGTGAGGCCTTCAGGTACCGAACCCAAGATGAAGGTCTATGTGGAAAGTTTCGGAGGGGAAGCTCTCTGGCAAAAGGTTTATGACCAGGCCCTTTCTCTCATATTCGGAGAAATATAGCATCTCTTAACCATGATCATATTCAAGATGAGGAAGGCGCTCCATCCGGCGAATAGAGGACTTCTTTGCCATAGTGAAGGAGGACACGCGGACCTTTTCCTGTTTCCGTGGACCAGTCCCTGGGCAATCGGATTTTCATATAATTTTCCAGTTTGCCCATCTCTTTAAGGCGGTCAATAATCAATTGCCAGGCACAGTCAATATCCCTTCCCACTATGGGACTGATTTCGCATTTCCCTTTTGACGAGCCGCCGCATGGGCCGTTAAGCAAATGCTTTGCGCATCTAGCTATCGGACAGATCCCACCTGTAAGTGCAAGCATGCAATCCCCGCAACCCAAGCATTTTTCATTCCAGATTCCCGGTTCATCTAGGGCTCCAAGGAATGTTGTATTCAGGGCCGGAATAACCGGTAATCCCCTGAATACATCCGCAACGGTTTGCACGCCGGCCCCGCAGGCAAGGGAAAGGATTGCTTC
Organism: Deltaproteobacteria bacterium; assembly: GCA_016932235.1. The sequence goes on from JAFGDF010000078.1 coordinate 2,666, forward strand.
AGTATCCTCAGGAACCTCAAGAAATTCCTTTATCAGATCTTTCTCGCATTGTCTTTCGATGGTATTTACTTCAAAAACAGGCTTAGGTTCCTTATCCCTATTCGCTATAGACAATTCACGGGAAAGGGCTACAGCTTCTCTGTCCCCGCCTGTTAGACAAACAGAGACACATGTCCCACAACCGAGTACAAGAACCTTTTTATAACCCTCAATCGATTCCATAATCTCCTGAAAAGGTTTCTGGTGTCCCACGATCATTTTGCAGCTCCTATCTCCATAGTCCTTCCCGGTGCAACCCGTTTCCATATATTCATGGACAACGTTTTTTTATGACTAGGACAGAGGGGTTCCACCCTCTTATCAAGTTTATCATTCAATGTTTTTTCAAAACTGGACGTATATATAGGTTCCCCGCAAACAGCACAATGTTCAAGTTCCATCTCGGCAACCTTTTCCCATTGCCCTCTTAACATCTGTTTAAATTCTATTGCCTGCTGCGGACATATCCTCCAGCAGTTCCCGCACCTGGCACAGAGTGCCATGTTATGTAAAATGGTACGGTGATTTCCATCGTCTGAATAATTCAGCGCATTGGCAGGGCAATTCTGAACACACGCCAGACAACCATTACATTTTTCATTAACCTTAAAAAAAGACATATTATTATCTCCCATTTTACGCTTTTATTCAAGATTATATTATCATACGACGCATAATCCCGGCCATCTTGAAGGCGGATTGAGACATCTGCGGAAGTTGCATTGATTCCGGTTCGGAATATTCAAGAGCCTTTGCTTTACAGGCCTTGACACATTCAGGCTTCCCATCACACAAATCACATTTAAAGCTTTTTCCGCGCTCCATATCAAACCTGATCGCACCAAAGGGACAGGCTGAGACACACATTGTACATCCGACACATTTATCTTGATTGATCAAGACCCTGTTTAAGTCTTCATCCCTGTAAATGGCATCTTTAGGACATGCAGCCAAGCATGGCGGATCTTCGCACTGCTGACACACCGTAGGAAGAAAAAATCCATCATCAGAATTATCTGTGATAATCCTTATATTTGAGAGGTGGGGATTAGCGAAACCGTTATTTTTTACCGCACATGCCGTTTCACAGTCTTTGCAGCCTGTGCATCTCTCAGGATGTATTATCAAAGTTTTATTTTCCATCTCAATCTCCTGTGACTTTTAAAATGTTCACAATAGTGAATTAACTTTAATTATATGATAGTAATAATCCATATATTTGTCAAGTAAATTTTTTCA
>JAFGDF010000079.1 GCA_016932235.1 Deltaproteobacteria bacterium
CGAAAACCTTGGAAGCAGGATAATTGCGTAAGGTGCATGCCAGGCGGGCAGAATGCTCCTCGGTTGTTCAACCTTATCTGGTCCTGATAACGACTGAGATGACCCCCTGCCCGCCTCGTAAGGCGTTATGCGTCAACCTTGCCAGGAACGAGTTCGACCGAAAAAAGAGTTTCCCCTACCGCGATCTTTATGCAATTTTCGGACATTAGTGAAAAACAATATAACTTATCCCTGATATCCTGCGATTAATTCCCTTAGAGCCGGCCTGATAAATATCTCATTCAGATCAAAATCTTTGACAGACTTGATAAATATAGAGATTTTGTCTTCCGAGGAAGCCAGTGAATTAATTATCAAGATTTTCTTACCATGTATAGTGCAAAGGCCCCCCGGGAAAAAAGAGCTCTCTTTTTGTATCTTTTCATATCTGACTTCTACGCCCAGGCTGTTGGCAAGCTCTTCCAGTTGGCTTAATATCGCTTTTTCATCAAAATCCGCTCTTTTCATTTTCTTTTGCTGATTATACCCTTTTCCCGCAAAATGGACAGAATCTAAAACCGGCTTCAATGGATCTGCCACAGTTGCCGCAATAACTTATTGGACCGGCTTTCTGTATTTCCACACTTTCTCCGCCCTTCTCGGGCAATACGGCACCGCATCTGTCACACTCGATAAAAGTGGGGCCTTTTTTTAATCTTATGAGAGGGATAAAAAAAATTGATAAATAATGATCCATCCTGTAAAGCCTGGCTTGAAAAAGACCACATGAATCGCATATTCTCGGCTGCTCATCAAGCCTGATTTTTTTTGGTTGAATACCGCCTATGAAAAACATGGAAAGTCCTTACTTTGATCTAAACACTCATGGCCCTCAGGGGTCTCCACAATGCATGAAAATACCACCCTACGGTCTCAGGATCACGGTATGGTGGGGCCTTTTTGAACGGCGAAGACCCGGGGTAGCAAATTCATAGCGTAAGGTGCATGCCAGGCCTCCGGATCGTAGAGCCTACGCCTCGGAGAGCGGGCGGAAACCTTCTCCGGTCTTTCCAACTTGATCCTTCGTTGCAGCGACTGAGAGGGTTTGTCGCCCGCTTCGTAAGGCTTCATGCGATGAACAAGCCAGGAACGAGTTCGCTCGTAAAAAAGGCCCCCCATACCGTGATCTTTAGACATAATGTTGAATTATATGCCGACATTGTTAGCATTTATTTTCTTGTTAGATTCTGAAAGAAACCGCTCTTTATATTCTGCATAAGATGGATCCGGAGATTTAGCTAATTTAGTCCCTGATAAATTATTTATCAAGGGAAAATAGTTGATGGAACACCTTTTGAATTTGTGTTATAAATATCGGTATTACCTTTTTTATAAATTTAAAAAGGAGATATTGATGAACAGAACAGGGATATTAAAAGACGATAGGTTCATGGAACACAACATGGGACCATATCACCCCGAGAGCCCGAAACGCCTTGAGGCGATCTATGCAATGTTGGAAGATCCCGACATAAGGAACAAGTTTCACACGGTGCCTGCCAGATTTGCTGAAAGACATGAACTCCTGTGGATCCACTCAGCATCATATATAGACAGGCTGGAAGACACCAGAGGGAAGGAATATACTTATCTGGATCCCGATACCCAAACATCAGCAGGATCTTATGACGCGGCCCTCCTGGCTGCAGGTGGTTTGTGTGAAGCTATCTCTATGGTATGTTCAGGGGAACTGGATAACGCCTTTGCACTTGTGAGGCCTCCCGGACATCACTCTGAACAGTCACGCGCGATGGGATTTTGCATCCTGAATAATATCGCGATTGGCGCCAGATTCGCCCAAAAGGAGTGTAAACTCAAAAAGATTCTGATAGCGGACTGGGATCTTCATCACGGTAATGGGACACAGCACTCTTTTGAAGATGACTCCTCGGTCCTCTATTTTTCCACACATCAATATCCCTATTACCCTGGAAGCGGAGCAAATAACGAAATCGGAAAAGGCGAGGGAAAAGGTTTCACCGTAAATGTCCCTTTATCAACAGGCTATGGAGACGGTGAATTTATCAGCATCTATGAATCCATACTGAGATCCGTCGGTACCGCATATAATCCCGATATAATCCTTGTCTCCGCAGGTTTTGATATCCATGCAGACGATCCCCTTGGAGGTATGCGTGTGACGCCAAAGGGTTTTGCCGGATTGACAAGGTCAATAATGGATATTGCCTCAGCGTGCTGCAACGGCAGGCTGGTTATCACTCTTGAAGGGGGATATGACCTAAAAGGGTTGAAGGAATCCATCAAGGAAGTCTTAATGGAATTATCCGGATTATCAAAGACCGATACCAGATTGTTAATGGATAAAGCTGATAAAAACATGGTGGACGAAGCGATACAACCGGTTAAAGACTCACTGAGAAGATACTGGCCTGATCTTGGTTCCTGAGCACGCGGATGAAAGGAATGATAAAAAGACCTTTTTCCCATCTTTTGTAGCTTGAATCGAAATTAATTTTTTGTTTATAATATGAGTTATTAAATTATTTGCAATGCACTATATCAGGTGGAGGAAATAATACATGGCTCAAATAGACGCCTTTTTTAAATTGATGAACGAGCAGGGGGCATCGGACCTGCATCTTGTCACCGGGCAACAACCGGTTCTCAGAATTCAGGGGGATTTAACGAGGGTTAAATATAAGGAGCTTGATAATGACGGCTTAAAGGCCATGCTCTATGAGATTGCTCCTGAGGATAAAGTCAAGGTATTCGAAGAAACGGGAGATGTTGATTTTGCCTATGAGATCCCCGGGCTTGCCAGATATCGGGCTAATTTCTTTATGCAAAAATATGGTGTTGCCGCGGTTTTCAGAGAGATCCCTTCTGAAATATTGTCCTGTGAACAACTGGGGTTGCCTCCAATCGTTCGCCGGCTCGCTTCCCTCCCCAGGGGGCTGGTTCTGGTAACGGGTCCGACGGGAAGCGGTAAATCCACAACCCTGGCCGCAATAGTAGATGAAGCGAACAGGACTCGAAAAGACCACATATTAACAGTTGAAGACCCGATTGAGTTTGTGCATAAAAGCAAGGAAGCCGTAGTCAATCATCGTGAGGTCGGGCTTCACACCAGGTCGTTCTCAGCGGCGCTTAAGGGTGCTCTCAGGGAAGACCCTGACATCATCCTTGTAGGTGAGATGAGAGATCTGGAAACAATAGCCCTCGCAATCGAGGCATCCGCGACAGGCCACCTTGTTTTCGGAACACTTCATACAACGAGCGCATCCAAAACGGTGGACCGTGTCATCGAAGTTTTTCCCGTAAACCAGCAGGCTCAGATACGAAATACGCTTGCAGATGGGTTGCGCGCAGTAGTGGCACAGAACCTGTTTAAAAGAATTGATAAGAAAGGACGCTGCGCCGCGCTTGAGATTATGATCGCCATTCCTGCCATCAGAAACCTGATCAGGGAATCCAAGACATTTCAGATTCCGTCGGCAATGCAGACGGGCAAGAAATATGGTATGCAAACGCTGGATGACGCGATCATGGGTCATTTGCAGGCAAAACGAATCAGCGCGGATGACGCCTATGCCAAATGTAACAATAAAGACATGTTCCGGCCCTTTCTGAAAAATCCGCCAACTGACTTTACGGATGCATGATTTTAACTTTGAAGCTCGGTTTTCTTTAATAATTGACCATTAGCCCGTAAGGCTGGAAACTCACCAATTTTTCAGGAGGATGAAGCTATGAAACAACAGGACTTGGATAATATTCTCACAACTATGCTTGAATCGTACGACGGAGTTTCAGACCTGAACGTAACTGTTGATAAACCGTTTCAGGTGGAAGCGTCAGGACAGTTGAAACCCGTCAACACAAAACCCCAGATCGACAGGCTAACTCCTTTTCAGTCCGAAATGTTCGCTCTAAACCTGATAAATGGCGATCGCCGTCTGACAAAGATACTTCTCACCGAGGGTTCATGTGATTCATCATACCAGCTTGCAGGAAAGGCGCGGTTCAGGGTGAATATTTTTTCTCAAAAGGGTTACTATTCCATAGTCATGAGACAGCTCGCGACAAGGATCCCCACGGTGGACGAGATGAAATTACCCATGGCCTTCCGAAAGATGACCGAGGAAAGAAACGGTATCATCCTTGTTACAGGGGCCACAGGTAGCGGTAAATCAACATCCCTTGCTGCTGTCCTGAATGAGATAAACGAAAAAAAGCCCGTTCACGTTGTCACCCTGGAAGACCCGGTGGAATTTGTCCATTCCCAAAAGAAGGCGACATTTAATCAGCGGGAGATGGGAATGGATTTTGACACATTCGCTTCCGGGCTCAGGGCAGCTTTAAGACAGGCCCCTAAAGTAATCCTGGTTGGCGAAATGAGAGACAGGGAGACAGTTGAGATTGGTCTTTCAGCGGCTGAAACAGGTCACCTCGTTGTGAGCACTCTGCACACCGTCGATGCCGGCCAGACCATAAGCAGAATAATCGGCATGTTTGAACAGGAAGAAGAAAAACAGATAAGGATCAGGTTGGCCGATACGGTAAGATGGATAGCCTGTCAGAGGCTTCTTCCAAAAGTCGGAGGAGGCCGCGTTGCGGCATTCGAAATTATGGGCAGCAACCTTAGGGTGAAAGACACCATTCTAAACGGCGAATCCGAAGGGAAAACATTCTATGAAATTATCGAGGGAAGCAGACCATTCGGAATGATGACTTTCGACCAGTGCATAGCGGATCATTTTAAAAACGGCCTGATTACCGAAGAAACCGCGATGAGTTATGCCTCCAGAAAGGCCATAGTAGGAAGAGCTCTTGACAGCATAAAGTCGGCAAGAGGAGAAAAAACAACATCCATTGAAGAGCTTTCACTGGATGATAAATATGGAAAAGACAATAAACGAAGATAACTGAAAAGCCCAGGAGGAGATCAATGGAAGTCATCTGCAATCACTGCAATGCGAAACTGAGTGTGCCTGACGATAAGATACCAAAGGGGCAGATGTTTAAGATCAGCTGCCCCAAGTGCAAAGAAAAGATCACTATCGAACTTCCGAATGAAGAAATAGACGAACAGACATCCTCTGAAAACGATTTCTCTCAGACCGGAAAACTTCACTTGAAATTTATCGAATCCAAGCGAGAGACAAAAGACCAAGAAAAAAGTTACAGCTATGATGACTTCAGCGGCGACGAATCTCTTGAGTTTATTGAAGGAGATGCAAAACTCGCATTAATTTTAACGGACGACCCTGATAAAACCGAAAAGATAAAAGCCATTACAGAACAGCTCGGATATAGATGTATTCCCTCAAAAAATACAAGAGATGCGCTGGGCAAACTTCGTTTTCATAATTTCAGCTTAATTTTTCTGTCCGAAGGTTTCGATGGCCAGGAATTGTCAAACAGCCCCATCATTAATTATCTCAACCACATCTCCATGTCATCCCGTCGTAAGATCTTTGTAGCCCTGATGTCCGACCGATTCAAAACAGCCGACAGCATTATGTCTTACGCCATGAGCGCTAACCTTGTAATTAATCCCAAGGACATGGAAAAAATCTTTTCGGTATTGAAGGCCGGGATATCGGAATGGGAGAAATTCTACAAGGTATTTATGGATACGCTGGTTGAGGTGGGAAAAGCCTGAGACTGTTTGAAATATCACATGACTCCTGAATGATCAACTGAGCACTCAAGTACCATGCCATCCTTTATATTTTTTAAGCTTTCGGCCCATATATATTTAAGTCTTCTTATTTTATCAGGATCTCCAAAGGCCCATACCGATCCCCCTGCTCCGGCACCTGCGAACCTGGCTGCACAACCTGAACCTTCTGCCTGATCAATTAACATGGAGGTCTCGGGTATTAGTACGTCAGGTGTGATCTGCCTTCTGATGGACATCTCGGCTTTCAATAAAGATGAGGCTTTTTCCCAGTCCCTCTCTCTTATTGAATCGCCAAACCTGCTGACAATTTCATTCACTTTGATCCAACCATGTCTGGTTTCTCCCTTGAGAAACGAACGGATCCAGGCACGGTTGATCTCCGCCGAAAAATGGCTTTTGCCGCTGAAGGCTACAACTATTCTCTCTGAGAGTTCTTTTTCCCCATTACGGTCAATTAACCGCTCTCTTCCGGGATTTTTATCCCCCCGTCCATATCTCCATAGCCATCTGTTAACACCCCCATAAACAGCTGCCGCCTGATCCTGCAAACCGCAGTTACCTCCGGTGATGCCATCTTCGATATGATACCCCAGATGCAGGATCTCCTTTCGGGATAGACCCTTCATTCCTATCGCTTCACATAATCCGGATAATGCCTTCAAAAGAGCTACGATTCCCGTGCTGGATCCTCCGAGGGCCGATTTTACAGGTGAATCGGATCTGATCCTGATCTCCAATCCATGAAAACCGAAATAAGCCGCCGCCGCGAAGAAAATTGCAAAGACTGAATTAAAAGATAGCCGTTCGAAATGGGAAATTTCCTCACCTGGAAAACCTTCGGATGATATCTTAATCCATCCATCGTCAAAAGGAGAAATCAATACCCCGGTCCGCAAATCCAGCGCCATGTTAACCGTTACAGGCTGAATTCTTTCAAAAGGGATAGCAATTGCTTTTATATCCCATGTGCCCCCGGAATCAATCCTGCAAGGCGCGGAAGCCTCTATTGATCTCTCCTGCAAAATTTTGCTTGCTGGGTAACCGTTAATACTCATCGACAGAATCTATAATGGGGGAGTCCATCTGTTTGTTGAAGCATCATAAGACCAGCAGTCACTCAGCGCTCTTCGCGAAGTGAACTGCGGATTTTCGGCCCACAGAAGCATCAAATGGTGGGCCTCGTTTAACTTCTTGAATTTTTCAGGGTCACCTCCCATATCCGGATGGTGCACCTTGGCCAATTTCTTATATGCGGATTTTATCAGTGATATCTGTCCGCCGGCGATAAGCTCCTTCATTTCAATATGAAGAAGCTTCAAAGATTCCTTTTCAGTCTTGGAGAATCTTGGACGCAATCTATTATCAGGCTTGATCGAATCCGGATTGATAAATCTGTTATGATTCTTCCTGACAAGGAAATGTGATGCAAAGCTCTTTGAATTATTATTGTGTATGTATTCGTACCATTCTTCCCCCGCCCTGAGTATTAAAGATTTCAAATCTTCAGCCGGCTTTTTTCCCGCGGTCCTCATCCGGATAAATCTTGAAATGTCATTGGACCAGGTCGGTAATATATCAAGCATCACATAACGGTTATCAAAAGAAAACGCCGCGTATCTGGTGCTGCAGATAGTCATCAGTCCTCTCGCCAGAGATAAAACCCACAGGATCTGCCGGCGGCATTCAGTTGAGCAGTAGCGTCTTCCAGGTTTCATTCTGCTCGTTCCGCAGGAAAGACATCTCCTGCTGAAAATTATCGGTGTCCTGCTTAAGTTACAATTTTGCATTCTTTATGTATATATTCATATGAAATAATAATCAAGGTTTGATCTGGCAAATCATATTCTATTGACCAATTGCTTCTCTTTTGTTAATAATCCCATACTATATTTTTTTATGGAAACGGATCAACCTTATTTTTTTAATATATCCTCAGAAATGGAAGGTAAGCAACATGAATGAGAGAACGTACTGTTTGCTTCGATTATTTTTTATTATTTTTTTTCTATTATTTTCAGGATGCGCGTCAATAATAACTGATAATACGGAGAAAGATAATAATTACATTCAAAAAGAGGATAAACAAGGAAGATTATCAGTTTACGAAAACAAAGACAAAACCGACAGCACGGACTCCAAAAAATTTACAAGGCCGGTTAAACCTGAAAAACTTGGAGAACAAGATAATCGTGCCTATCTTTCAGCCTCAAGGGAGGGCAGAGAACTTCGTGAAGAGGGGGCAACCGCCGACACTCAGGATAAAATTCAGCCGACCACGGAGCAGGAATTGCTTGACTCCGCCCTTGGATATTGTCAGGCGTCCAATGATTTCTGGGAGCAGGGTGATCTGGATAACTCTCTCCTGGCCCTTGACAAGGCGTATTCTCTACTCTTGGAAGTGAACGGGGACATTAGCCCGGAAATCCAGCAACAGAAGGACGACATAAGGATCACCATCTCTAAGCGTATTGTTGAGGTCTATTCATCCAGGTTTACGGTCGCCAACGGAACACATAAGGCTATTCCCCTTGTAATGAATGAGCACATTGAGAAAGAACTCAATTCATTTAAGGGAAGAGAGAAAAATTTTTTTCTTAATGCTTATAAGCGATCAGGGAGATATCGCCCATTTATCGTACAGGCGTTAAAAAATGCCGGCCTTCCGGAAGAACTCTCCTGGCTCCCGTTGATCGAAAGCGGTTTTAACGTCAGGGCTCTCTCCAAGGCAAGGGCGCTGGGAATGTGGCAGTTTATAGCCTCAACCGGATATAAATACGGTTTAAAAAGGGACACATGGATAGATGAAAGAATGCACCCCGAAAAATCCACGCTGGCTGCGATTGAATACTTAACACAACTGCATCATATTTTTGGTGACTGGACCACCGCGCTTGCCGCCTATAATTGTGGTGAAAGGAGAGTGCTGAATGTCATTAACAGCCAGAAGATTAACTACCTTGACAATTTCTGGGACCTGTATAAGAGGCTGCCGTCAGAAACAGCCTTCTATGTCCCCAGGTTCCTCGCTGTGCTTCATATCGTGACCAACCCGGAGGCTCATGGCATAGAACTGCCTGAACTGGAAAGTGAATTTGAATATGAAGAGGTTACGATAAACAAACAGGTACACCTTGAAACAATAGCAAAGCGCCTTGATATAACATATTCAAAGCTGAGGGAACTGAACCCCGAGTTACGACAGAACCTGACGCCAAAAGAAGCATATTCCTTGAACGTTCCGGTGGGAAAAGGAGAGACACTGCTGGCGGAATTAAAAGATATACCTGTCTATATGCCACCTACTCCGCCTGCTCCCCATTATATAGTCCACAAGGTAAAGTCGGGAGAAACCCTGTCAATAATCGCCCAAAGACACAAAACATCCGTCGCGGCCATCACATCGATAAACGGGCTGAAAAACAAAAATATTCTCAGAGTAGGCCAGAATCTTAAAATCCCCTCGAGAAAGGGATACACATCTGTTCCTGCCACAGCATCTTCATCTTCCGGATCAAAGGGGGCCTTAAAGGAATATATTGTTATGAAAGGCGACTCCCTCTGGAATATTGCCCAGAGATATAATACTACAGTAAATGGTATAAAGACGCTTAATAAGCTGAAAAGCTCCGGGCTTCAGGTCGGACAGGTGCTTTACCTTCCGATGGATAAATCTTTACCGGCACCGGGAAAGACAGAGAGATATGAGGTCAAAAAGGGAGATTCCCCATTTCTTATCGCCAAAAGATACAGCATGAATCTTTCCGAGTTTCTGAAATTAAATAATTTAACACCTAAAAGTACAATCTTCCCGGGCCAGCTTGTTGAGGTGATGGTTGATTAGGGAATAAGGATGGGAAAGGTTCTGACCGGTCTTGAATTTTTTAAGGAAGATTACTGGAAAAGACTAAGAGGATACAGGCTTGGCCTTCTCTCAAATCAGGCATCCGTAAACTGCGATTTAACACCCGCCAAAACCGTGATCGCAAAATTACTCCCCGGTCAATTAAAATTGCTCTTCGGCCCGCAACACGGACATGGAGGTGAAGACCAGGATAATATGGTTGAAACGGACCATTCCTTTGACAGCCGGATGGCTATTCCTATTTTCAGCCTTTACAGCAAAACTAGAGAGCCCGCAAAAGAACTCCTCGATATGATCGATATAATAATTATCGATCTGCAGGATGTCGGGACCAGGGTTTATACTTTTGCAACAACTATGTTTAATTGCCTTAAGGCCGCCGCTCTTAGCGGGAAGAAAGTAATCCTTCTTGATCGCCCGAATCCTCTGGGCGGGGAACTCCTTGAGGGCAACCTTCTTAGAAAGGAACTATATTCTTTCGTCGGCGCATATAGCCTGCCGATCCGACATGGCCTTACAATGGGAGAGATGGCGCTGCTCTTTAACAACCGCCTGAAAATTAATTCTGATCTCGATATTATTCCCCTAAAGGGATGGAGAAGAAGTATGCTGTGGCGGAATACCGAATTGCGGTGGATCATGCCGTCGCCCAACATGCCGCTGCCGGAAACAGCGCATGTCTATCCCGGTCAGGTTATATGGGAAGGAACCAATATCTCA
>JAFGDF010000080.1 GCA_016932235.1 Deltaproteobacteria bacterium
CTGGGGATATTATCGGGAGATCATCTGAAATCCGCCAGTGACCTGAAGCTCCCTATTGTTGGTGTTTCTCTTGCCTATCAGAAGGGCTATTTCCGGCAATATCTCACCCATGAAGGCTGGCAGTCCGAGACTTATCCTGTCAATGATTTCAGTATTATGCCCATGAGCCTTCTCAGGGACAAGAACCAACTTCCCGTCAAGGTGTCTGTTTTACTCAAGGAAGAGGAGGTCTGGATACAGGTCTGGGAGGTAAAAGTCGGGAGGATAAGACTTCTTCTGCTGGATACAAACATCCCCGACAATTCTCCTCACGCGAGAGAAATTACCGCGGAACTGTACGGGGGGGACCGTGATATGAGAATCCGTCAGGAAATAGTCCTCGGCATAGGTGGAGTGAGGATGCTTAAGGCCCTTGGATTAAGCCCGGAGATCTACCACATGAATGAAGGCCACTCCGCTTTTGCCGTTTTGGAGCGAATAAGAGGACTTAAGGAAGATAAGGGATTGAAATTCAATGAAGCCCTGGAATTTGTCAGATCCACAAATGTGTTTACCACCCATACTCCCGTGCCGGCGGGGAATGACATGTTTCATCCCGATCTGGTCAGGGCCTATTTTACAACATTTGCGAGACTGTTGGGCATCACTATCGATGTCCTCATGGGATACGGAAGACAGGATCCAAAGAACAGGGATGAAGAATTCTGCATGACCGTTTTGGCCCTGAGACTTTCCAATTGCAATAACGGCGTAAGCAGGCTTCATGCAAGCGTCAGCAGGAAGATGTGGAAAAATCTCTGGCCAAAAACAATGGAAGTCGATTTTCCCATCGGGCATGTGACAAACGGTGTCCACATCCCTTCCTGGATTTCAAAGGGAATGGCGGAAAATTACGCAAGGTACCTTGGCCCCCTATGGATCGAAGATCCCGATAATGTGGTGATATGGGAAAGGGTAAAGAAGATCCCGGACACGGAGCTATGGAGGACTCATGAAAGGGGAAGGGAAAGGCTGGTATCTTTTGCCAGGGAAAGGTTGAAAAAACAGTTATTAAAGAGGGGAGTTAACCGCCGGGAGATAGACAGGGCGGAGGAGGTCCTTAACTCCGAGATACTTACTATCGGTTTTGCCCGGAGATTCGCTCCATATAAAAGGGTGTATCTGATATTGAAAGATCTCCAGCGTCTTGAGACGATACTGAAGAAAAAGGACAGTCCGGTACAGATTATTTTTGCGGGAAAGGCTCATCCTCAGGATCAGATGGGCAAGGACCTGATCAAATACCTTGTTGAAATCTGCGGAAGAGAGGATCTGCGGAGGAACATGGTCTTCCTCGAAGATTATGATATGGAGGTCGCCAGGTACATGGTGCAGGGAGCGGATGTGTGGCTTAACACTCCACGCAGACCCCTGGAGGCCTGCGGTACAAGCGGGATGAAGGCCGTTGCCAACGGGGCATTGCATTTTAGCGTGCTGGACGGATGGTGGGATGAGGGATATGACCCGGAGATAGGCTGGTCTATCGGAAACGGGGAGGAATATTCAGATCCTGAGTATCAGGATGATATCGAAAGCAGGGGATTGTATGATACCCTTGAAAAAGAGATTGTCCCCATCTTTTACGAGAGGGGGTCAGACGGAATGCCGAGAAGATGGCTGGCGATGATGAAGGCCTCCCTTCACAAGCTTGGCCCCACATTCAATACGCACAGAATGGTGACCGAATATTGGGATCGATATTATGTTCCGTCAGCGGAAAGGGGCCTGAAATACATTGAAAACGGTTATGAAAAATTAAAGCAGATCTCCAGGTGGCGCGATGAAATCATGTACAACTGGTCCAAGATCTCAATTAAGGATATCCGCATGGATAAGATCAGTGAGATCGAGATAGGGGCTTCCTATCATCTCGAAGCGGATATATCTCTTGAAGATCTTTCCGTCGATGATGTCTTTGTTGAGGTCTATTATGGAAGGCTGGACCCTTTAAATCTGTTCAAGGACAGTAACACAAAACTTATGTACCATATTGAAGATATGGGTAATAGTGTACACAGGTATGAATGTGATATCAATTTCCAGGAGGTCGGTAATTTCGGATTAAATATTCGCATTACTCCAAACCATCCCTATGCGGAAAGCAGGCATGCCATGGGGCTTGCTATCTGGGGAAAGGTGTAAAATATCTGATAGAAAAGGCGTAGGGCTCAAGGCGCAAGGCCCAAGGGCAATCCTCAGACCCCTATAAGCTTAAAAAGTTTTTCCCTGAGCCTTGCGCCCTATGCCGAAAGCCAAGCGCCTTTTAACTATTTCCCTGAACCCGCTTGGAGGATATCTTTCAGGAATCGGCCGGTGTGGGACTCCTTGATACGGGTAATCTCTTCAGGGGCGCCCGCACCCAGCAGATAACCGCCTTTATCACCCCCTTCAGGTCCCAGGTCAATGATATAATCCGCGGTTTTTATTACATCCAGGTTGTGTTCAATGACCACTACCGTATTATTCATGTTAACCAGATAGCTCAGGACCTCAAGGAGCTTTCTGATATCATCAAAATGGAGGCCGGTTGTGGGTTCGTCAAGCAGGTAAAGGGTCCTGCCCGTGACCCTCTTGCTCAATTCCCTGGAAAGTTTAACTCTCTGGGCTTCCCCCCCGGAAAGGGTGGTTGCCGGTTGCCCGAGATTGATATAACCCAGCCCGACATCCAAAAGGGTTTTGAGTTTATTTTTGATGCTTGGTATATTTTCGAAAAAGATAAAGGCCTGGTTAACGGTCATATTAAGGACATCCGCGATACTTGAGCCCTTATATTTGATCTCAAGTGTATCTCTGTTAAATCTGCTTCCCTTGCAGGCCTCACAGGTAACATGTACATCCGGCAGGAAATGCATTTCGATCTTGATCAGACCATCCCCGTTACATGCCTCGCATCTACCCCCCCTCACATTGAAGCTGAACCTCCCGGCCTTGTATCCCCTGATTTTTGATTCGGGGAGCATGGCGAAGAGTTCTCTGATGAAAGTGAAGACACCGGTGTATGTGGCTGGATTTGATCGAGGAGTTCTACCGATGGGGCTTTGGTCGATATTAATCACCTTGTCAAAATAGTGGATCCCCTTTATTTCCTTTACCTGTCCGACCGGCATTTTGGATCGGTAGAGTTTCTGACAAAGGGCCGGGTAGAGGGTCTCATTGATCAGGCTGCTCTTTCCGGAACCGGAAACGCCTGTTATGCAGGTAAAAGTTCCGAGAGGTATCTCGACCCTGATATCCTTCAGATTATTCTGTCTCGCACCTTCAATAACGATCTTCTTGCCGTTACCCTTTCTTCTCGTCTCCGGTAAAGGGATTGTCAACTTTCCTGAAAGATACTGACCTGTCAAGGATGTTTCATCATTTATCAATTCTCCGGGAGGACCGTGGAAGACTATTTGTCCGCCCTTGATTCCGGCCCCGGGACCCATGTCTATGACATGATCGGAAGACAGAATGGTTTCAGCGTCGTGTTCCACTATTAATACGGTATTGCCGAGCTCTTTAAGGCGCCTCAGATTTTCCAGGAGAAGTATATTGTCTTTCTGGTGGAGCCCTATACTGGGTTCATCCAGAACGTAGAGGACACCCGCCAGTCCAGAACTTATCTGGGTCGCTAATCTTATCCTCTGGCTTTCACCGCCGGAGAGAGTCGCAGAGGAGCGGTCAAGGGTAAGATAATTGAGTCCTACGCTGCTTAAAAAACCTGTACGCTCCTTTAATTCCTTTATTATTCGCCTGGATATATCCTGCTCTTTTTTGTCAAGGCTTAATTTTTCAAAAAAATCGTGCGCTTTTTCAATGGAAAAGGAAGTGATTTCGTGGATAGCCATGCCGCCCACCTTAACAGCACGGCTTATAGGTTGTATCCTGGCACCCTTGCAAGATGGGCAATCCCTTGTGCTCATATAGGTTTCGATCTCTTCACGGATGTAGTAGGAATTGGTTTCAAGATAGCGCCTTTCCAGATTGGGGATAATGCCTTCAAAGGGCCGGTTATAAAAATGTTTTCTGTCATCCCGCTCGAAATAGAATTTGATCTCATCCTTTCCCGAACCGTAAAGAAAGACATCCTTTGCTTTTTTTGAAAGGTCTTTAAAAGGAGTATATATATCAATGTTATAATGCCCGCAGATGGCGTCCAGCATCTGCTGAAAGTAAGTGGAGTTGCGTTTTGACCAGGGCGCAAGAGCGCCTTCCCTGAGGGAGAGGGCCGGATCAGGGACAATAAGGTCCGGGTCAAGGTATCTTTTTACTCCAAGGCCGCTGCATTCGGGACAGGCACCCTGGGGGTTATTGAATGAAAACATTTGAGGTGTCAGTTCCGGGATGCTGATCCCGCATTTTTTACAGGCGGCTTTCTGACTGAAGAAGATCTCTTCCGAATCGATCACATCGATAACCGCCTTTCCTTCTGCCAGGTTCAAGGTAAGTTCCATGGAATCAGTCAGTCGCCGCCGAATCTTATTATCCAGGATCAGCCGGTCCACAATCACACTGATAAAGTGCTTTTTATTTTTTTCGAGCAATATGGTTTCGTCAAGCAATTTTATTGATCCATCGATCCTGACTCTTGTAAAGCCGTCCTTGCGAAGTCGGTTAAGGATATTGACATGCTCACCCTTTCGGCCTTCTATCAGGGGTGCCATGATCTGTATCTTTGTCCCAGACGGCATCTCCATTATCTGGTCAACAATCTGCTGCGTGGTCTGGGGCGCTATTTCAATACCGCAGTTCGGACAGTGGGGTCGACCGATCCTGGCAAAAAGAAGTCTCAGATAGTCATAGATTTCCGTCACCGTTCCGAGGGTGGATCGGGGATTCCGGCTTGAACTCCTTTGTTCTATTGATATGGCGGGGGATAGACCGTCTATGTAATCCACATCGGGCTTGTCCATCTGCTCCAGGAACTGGCGGGCGTAAGCGGAAAGGGATTCCACATATCTCCTCTGTCCTTCGGCATATATGGTATCAAATGCCAGAGAGGATTTTCCTGAACCGGACAGACCCGTGATGACGACAACCTTATTTCGAGGGATATCAAGGGAAATATCTTTCAGGTTGTGCACCCTTGCGCCTCTTATCTTTATCATGTCAGTGGTCATAAATTTTCAGTATTTTGATCTTGCCCTGTTTTTAGCCATATAAGCGGCCATTCGAATCGCGGCGTTAAGACTGCCCGGGTCCGCTTCGCCCCTGCCGGCGATATCATAGGCCGTGCCATGGTCAACTGAGGTCCTGATGATGGGTAGTCCCAGGGTTACATTGACACCATCATAAAAGTGGAGAAGCTTTAAAGGAATGAGACCCTGGTCGTGGTACATATTCACGACCGC
>JAFGDF010000081.1 GCA_016932235.1 Deltaproteobacteria bacterium
AAAAAGAAATATTGGATGGCACCACGGTTTGAATACGATGAAAAAAAGAGGCGTACCTCAGTCATTCCGGAAAAAACGCTTACAGCGAAGGAGGCAACCATATATTTCTTGCAGACGCTACTTAAAGACGTATCAGTACCTAGTGAGATAATTATCGGAGAACCCGCTGAAAGAGATACTGCTTGGAAAGACAATTTTAAACGGCATATGCGAGAAATACTTAGCGAGGTATGCAGCGTTCGACCGCAATTCCTGCCAGAACCTTTCGCAGTCTTTCAGTATTATAGACATTATGAGCGTGTCTTTTCTGCCGAGACCAAATCTGAAACAGTCTTAATCATTGATATTGGAGGAGGGACTTTCAATAGTTGCATTATCGCAACAACGGAGGAAGGCGCATTATTGGTTATTCCGCTGAAATCGGCCGGTCGTTCCGATTCAAACCGGCCACCTGTTCCGACTGAA
Organism: Deltaproteobacteria bacterium; assembly: GCA_016932235.1. The sequence goes on from JAFGDF010000081.1 coordinate 466, forward strand.
ATCGGCCGGCGGTTCTGATGCAAATCAGCCACCCTGTCGGAGCGAAGCGACGCTGGTTTTTAGTTCTTTCTCATAACGATGCTATTCGGTCAAGACGGAATGTTTTTTTCTCATCGAACCTCCTTTCAGTTTTATTTTGTGGGCGTTATGAATCAGGCGATCGATGATGGCATCGGCGATGGTAGGGTCGCCGATATGTTCATGCCAGTTCTCGATCGGCAACTGACTGGTAATGATCGTTGATGCATTCCCATGGCGGTCCTCAATGACCTCTAAAAGGTCTCTTCTTTCCGAATCCGTCATGGGGGCAATCCCCAGATCATCGAGGAGAAGGATATTGGTTTTGGCCAGTTTGTTGATCATTTTACCATAACTGCCATCCCCCCTGGAGACAGCCAGTTCGTAATATAATTTTGGACTGCGGATGTAGAAGGTCCGGTATCCTTCCCGGCAGGCCTTGTTGGCCAGAGCGCAGGCTAAAAAGGTTTTTCCCGCGCCGGTGGGTCCGGTAATGATGATGTTCTGGTGATGTCGGATCCAATCACAGGAGATAAGGCGCATTATGACGGATTGATCGATCCCCCGAGGTGTTCGGTAGTCTATGTCCTCAACACAGGCATTGAGCTTCAGTTTTGCCGCTTTGAGATACCGTTGCAGGCGGCGGTCTTCTTTCCAAGTCCACTGTCGGTCGACGATGATCCCGAAACGTTCTTCGAAGGAAAGTCTATCGATATCCGGTTGCATCATTTGATCTTTAAATGCCTCGGCCATGCCGATGAGTTTCAAGGCGAGGAGTTTTTCTATAGTCTGTTGATTAAGCATGGTCGGCCTCCTTTTCTGCCTGTGCGTTGAGAGCAGACAGGTGCTGATAATAATCTTTCCCCCGGATGTTATAATGGAGAACGGGTGTTACAGAATCGATAGACGGGGGAAGAGGCTGATGGTCGAGGCCTTTCTCTAGAATGGATTTTACATGTTTATAGGAACAGGCATTCAGAGAAAGTGCACGAGCGCAGGCGGCTTCGAGACGTTCCTCCGAGTAGTGTTTGGCCAGTTTCATGACCCCCAGGCAGGAGCGGAACCCTTGTTCAGGATGACGCCGGCTTTCGAGAATCAGGGAGACCAGCGCTTCGGTATGGGGGCCGTTTTTGCCGGCCCAGGCAATGATTCTGGAGGGGGTCCATTCCAGATATTTCTGGTGGGATTTGGGCATATGTGCCGCTAAGGTCGTATGCTTCCATTTTTCGTAACTCCGCCCATGGCTGGCAACCCGTTTGCTTTTGAACAGGACCTCAACCGTGGAATCTGTCAGACGGACATCAACCCGCTCTTTGGCAAGCTGATAGGGAACACTGTAGTAATGAGCATCGACCTCGACATGATAGTCGATGTTGACTGTAGCCTTCCTCCATTCGGCATATTCATAGGCATGGAGGGGAAGCGGTTTCATCGCCGGTTTGTCGATGGTTTCAAAGAGGCTTCGCCGGCAACCCTCCATCTTTTTAAACTTGCGGTTATTGAAATCGGTAAGTTTTTCCGCGACGGCCTTGTTGAGCTCTGCCAGGCTGAAGAAGGTATGGTTTCTCAGGGCTGCCAATATCCACATCCCGGCTATTTTGACTGCCGCCTCCACTTTGGCCTTGTCCTTCGGCTTGGCGACCCGAGTGGGGATAATCACCGTGCCATAGTGGAGGGCCATGTCCAAGTAAGTCGGATTGATGTCTGGTTCATAGTAACAGGGTTTGGTGACGCCCGACAATAAATTATCGGGCGTGATTATGTCTGGAACGGCGCCGAAAAAATCCAGGGCGCGAACATGGGCGCTGATCCAGGAGGGCAGGTCCTGAGAGAAACTGGCCCAGGCAAAGGTATAATTACTGGCGCCCAGGGTGGCCACAAATAGATAGGCATCCCTGGTCTTCCCGGTAGGGGAATCTGTTATCGGGATGGTCTGGCCGGCATAGTCAACAAACAATTTTTCTCCAGCCCGATAGGTCTGTCGGAGGCATACATCAATTTTGTCGGCCCACTGGTGATAGTGTTTGCAGAACTGGCTGTACTGATATCCGTCAGGGTTGGCTTGTTTATATTCATACCAGAGGAGTTGAAGGGTAACTCCCTTCTTTCTCAGCTCCTGGTGAATGCCATCCATAGGAGGCAAAAGCCTTTTATTGTTATCTATCTGTGTGGCTGGAGGAAACAACATATGTTCTACGGCAGTCTCGTCAAGATCATCCGGCAAGGGCCAGGTAAGCCCCCTTTGTTCAGCTCGATCCAGATAATCTTTGACGGTGCTCCGGGCAACGTCACAACTCTTGGCAATCTGACGTGCGGAGAACCCTTTCTCCCATTTCAGTCTCAATACTTCTTTTATTTTGCGCATGGATAATCTCCTATTGGCCATTACCAGCCTCCTTTTTTTCCAGGAGCTTTAACGGCTTGGGGTTTAATTATCCAGCGTCACTTCACCCTTCAAAGGGGTGGCCGATTTGGAACGGAATGCCCGGCCGATTTGCTTCAGAATCGGTGGCCGATTTCGTGCGGAATGGGTGGCCGATTTGAAACGGAATCAGTGGCCGATTTGGTGCGGAATCTCCAAACGGAGCGGCAAAAAGAAAATCCTGATCAATTAACGGTGTCCATCGGTGAGACAAGTTATTATTACAAGGCCAAGAGAATCACGAAGATATTTGAAAAAAAAGATGCCGTAAAAACGAAGAAATGGCTTTTCAGGCAATCCAAGAAGGAGGGAAGGCAAAATGACGGATAAGAAGGTCAAGGCCCGGAT
>JAFGDF010000082.1 GCA_016932235.1 Deltaproteobacteria bacterium
AAGTCGTTCTTCTCAAAGGAAGGTCTTGGAAAGCCTCCACTTTTTTTATAAAAAAGAGGGGAACTTGTAAGGTGCATAAGGGGCCAGAGAAAACCATTTGCGAATTTGCCGTAATAACTGCGCATATGACTTGTATCAAAGAAAACAAATCTCATGTAGAAATCATACTCCTTGAAACGGAAATGCATCCTTGTATCAGGATCAATATCGATCTGTGGAAACCGGTCAGGAGCAACACCTTCCCTTTTAAGCCTTTTAAACAGATTACTGTAGTTCCCCCTTCCTACATCTATATCCCTGTCCCCCATCGAGGCTCCGATCCAGGTGGTATTCCATTTGCCGGGTTTTAAGAGCCCGGTCATTGCCTGAACCAGCCCACCCTCGCCGAAGCCTGGTGTCTTTGGTGAAACATTGTTTCTGAGACCTTCACTGGCTTCGCTTAAAAGATCCTTCGAAAAACTAAAAGGCCCCCTGTTCGAAACAAGGATTATATCGTTTATATTATTCATTTGTCCCCGATCCAATGAGAAAGAAATTCAAGTAGCTCCTCAGGCGGTTTTATCCATATGTCCGCGGCGGTCCTGCGCCATTTTTTACGGACAAGTATACCAATTCCTTTTCCATTGATTCCATGAAAGGCATCCTCGTCGGTCATATCATCACCCAGATAGGCCGCAACATAATCCCTGCCGGCTTCGTTCAGAAGAGTTTTCACCGCATCTCCCTTATTCCTCCCTGGGACCCTGAATTCCATACCGCCGTCGAATTGTTTTATTTCTAGTCCGTATCCTTTCAGAATAAGAGACCATTTGTCCTCAATCATTGCCTTTATCGAATCTATCCTGTGCCTGTTCAAACCGCGCCAGTGAATCGCCAGGCAGCCCGGCTTCATTTCGGATCGGTTAGACAGCCCGAGTCTGTCGATCCATTCCTTTGATAGAACAATGCCTTCAACAGCCCTTTTCTCCATTTCAGCGACTTCATATGTCCCATCCTCTTTCAGACGTTCAAGACCATGAGAACCCCATATCTCAGGCATGCGATCCAATTGCAGGAGCGGTACTATATCTTTTGTCCACCTGCCGCTAACAATAACCGTTTTGACATGCCGGTTTTTCATAATCCTGTTGAGCATCCTGATGATACCTGGATAGGGAACAGCCTTGCTTGGATCGATATGAAAAGGAGCAAGCGTCCCGTCATAGTCAAGAATAAGAAGCTTTTGAAAAGATTTATCAAGTTGCCGATAGAACCCCTCAAGGTCTATTTCACGATTTTGGATTTCCACGATTTAAATATGCTTGCAGGAAAGGATGATATTACATCCTTAATCCAGCTCTATTCTCTCTTTTTTACTGTGTAATAGGGCAAAAATAAGGGTAAGGTATTCTCTTAAATGCCTTGTGATCAAAAAATTTTCACGGACAAACTCTTTTGCCTTGTATCCCATCTCTCTGAGAATCCCCTGATTATTCAACAGATATCGAATGCGCAGGGCAGCCCCCTCCGGAGTATTTACAAGAAAACCCGTATGATGATTAATGACTTGGATACGGATACCGCCCGTGTCCCCGCCGATAACCGGTTTCTCTTTCCACATGCCTTCAGTGACCGTAAGGCCGAACCCTTCTCTGATAGACTTTTGTATCACAATGTCGGCCGCACGTTGCAGCGCGTTTATTATTCGGTGAGCGTCCCCCGGCAGAACAAGAACCTTTATATCAGGATCATCCATTGCAGCTGTTTTAACCTCCTTCAGCACCATATCCCCCTCAGGGTCGTCAGTAGCCCCGCCGCCTGCAAGGACTAATTGCAGCGTGGGTATAAACTCTTTTGAAAGTCTATAGGAGTTAATAACACCAACGGGGTCCTTAAAAGTATCGTAACGTGATACCTGAACGATCAGGGGCCTGTTCGGGTCAATCTCAAAATTTTCAACAATCTCTTTTACCTCCTCCCCAGGCATTGAACTGTTCTTGTCGTGCAAAGGATCAATGCTCGGCGCAATAAGATAAACAGGATGGGGTAATTGCTGTGCAAAGGCGGATAGTGAAAATACCGATGCATCGTAGTCTGACACGAAATCCCTCAAATACCGCCATACCGGTCTAAAGGGACGGCTTGCATCTATATGACATCGCCACACCCATTTACCTTTCCGGTCGGGAATATGTTTGATCAATGCTGCAGGTTGGGGATCATGGACGATTACAACATCCGCATCACGCAACAGGTCGTGTTTGGCATCCGCGTACTTCCTGTTGGTCTCCTCATAGACCTTCAGGTGTGTTTCAGGAATATTTACCGTATTTCCCTGAATGGCGTTATGAAAAGACTTCGTGCATTGATAGAAACTCTCATCCCCTGAAATTACTTCCCAATGTGTGTTAATTCCCAGTTCCTGCATAAGGGGAACCATCTTATGGAGTATCTCCGCAACCCCTCCGCCTACGCGGGTTGAATTGATATGTACAAAACGTAATCCATTTAAGGGCCTGGACAACTGGTGAAGATGTTCCACGACATCTTTACCGGCAATTTCGGCATATCTGTCAAGCATGCTTATTTCATTCATTATTCTTTCCGGACAAAGTAGTTTTTAAATACAGTGAGCAGTTCATCTCTCAGCACCTTAAGAGGGGAAAAATACGGGTCAATACGGATAATCGCCTGACGGAGATCCAGGTATTCCCGGTTGAAATACAGGAGCCAGTTCTG
>JAFGDF010000083.1 GCA_016932235.1 Deltaproteobacteria bacterium
AGCGGCATGGCTGGGTAGCTATGTTCGGAATGGATAACCGCTGAAAGCATCTAAGCGGGAAGCCAACCTCAAGATAAGATATCCCTTTCCGTGGCAACACGGAGCTGAAGACCCCTTGTAGACTACAAGGTTGATAGGCCAGGTGTGTAAGTGTGGTAACACACTCAGCTTACTGGTACTAATAGGTCGTGAGGCTTGGCCATAATTTGCTGTTTATGCACTTTAATTGCATCTCTGTATTTTAAATATAAAGGTTTTTCGGTGGCTATGGCGAAGAGGTCACACCCGTTCCCATTTCGAACACGGCAGTTAAGCTCTTCAGCGCCGATGGTACTGCGTGGGAAGCTGCGTGGGAGAGTAGGACGCCGCCGGAATCTTGTAAAAAAAAGCCCCTCGAATTTCGAAGGGCTTTTTTTTCCGCCTTCGCAGAAGATCACGGGCTTGTTTGCCTTCATCCAGGCAGGCTTACCCATGGATGAATGCACAAATGTTAAAAAGGCTATGGCGTGATGTCGCCCTCAGATTGAGGCGGATAACCGTGGCGTAACCGTAGGCGAAGCCGGTTAATATTATGGAACCACGGGTTTACCCGTTGGGCTCCATCGGTTGACTACAATTTTCTTCTCTTGAATACTTTTTTACCCTTTTTTAATCCTTTTCTCAAAATCTTTTACCAGCCACACGACCAGATCTTCTGCCTGTTCCATACTCATTTTACTGGTATTTATTATTAACTGATATAGACTAAGGGAGTTGGGATGCCCCTGGTTGAAGTATTTCAGGAAGGTATCCCTTCTTTTTTCACGTGTCTTGATAGCCTTAAGCGCCTCCTGAGCGCTTACATTCCAGAGATTTTCGATAAATTTAACACGCTCATTGAGGTCAGCCACGATAAGGACATGAATGGCATTGGGATTTTTTTGGAGTATAAACTGGCTTCCCCTTCCAAGGAATACCATATTATCCTCTTCCGCTATTCTGCGAATTATAGCCTCAAGAAAGGAAATATACTTTTTTTCGTCAAAGTCGGACCTGGAATCACCGATATGCCGTGACACAAAATCGCTGGTTACAAGCTTGGAAGTCATACGCATGATCCAGTCACCAGCGTCTTTTTCAACAGATTTTATCCACTTGACTGAGACGTTGGCCTCTTTGGCCATCTCGTTTATGACCCTGCTGCTTATGAAATGATAATTCAGACGTTTGGCCGATGCCTTACCAATAGTCAGGCCACCGGCTCCGAATTGGCGAGAAATAGTTAAAATGGCCATGTCATCTCCTGTGTTAGATATACACACTGTAACATTGTGGCAATTTTTCGAAATTCCCTATGCTTGGCAACTAGGCGACTGCCGGATTTTATCCGGCAGTCGCCTATGAAGATTTAGATTTTCATCTGTTTTCGGCGATATTTATATCGGATCTCATTCATTGAAGCAAGGAGATGAAGAAAATATAACTCATTGAAATAGAGCCATTTCTTATATTTTTACAGCGACCAGTCGGCCAAATTCCGACAGGCTGCTAGGTGAGGTAATAAGGATATTTTTTGAGGTTTCAGTTTATATCTATAGAAGCAACGTGCATGATATCCAATGAACTTGAACCAATATTCTTGGTGTATTTTTTTGATAGGTCAAGCGCATGTTTGAACGTACTTGTTCAGGCCATCAGGGGACGGAAATAAACGCCTTTCGTCTCATGAACATCGAACTTTGTCATAATGCGATCGGCTTCATCCAGAGCTATTTCTTCCCTGAATTGTTTCAGTTTTTCTGAAATATTCCTGGAAAAGAGTTCCCTGACGTAAAGCTTTATTATTGCGCCGGTATCCACGTAGATCGTTTAATATCTATCCACTCTATCTTCAATAATATTTTCGCTACAGGTTTCCCTCTTTTTGTGCCGGTAATTTCTTCACCTTCATTTATCGCCTTAAGAACCTTTGCAAAATTCTCTTGGATTTCACCCACAGTGGCTGTTTCTATTATAATATCTCCGATGAATTTGCGAATATTTTATGCGTAAAGTATAAATATGTCAAGATTGATAAAGAAAATCCACATCAGCAAAAACCACATAAGAACTAAATCTTATTCGTAGCCTTTCGGTCAACGCCCGACAGGCTAATAAAATGGAATTTGCCAGGTAGTTCTACGGGCGAGGTCACTGATTATCTGTATCTATCTGCTACAAGTATTGAACCAAGTATATTTATATCATCAATCTTTTCCAAATCATTAATAATCTGAATGATATTTTCGACCTGTTTGTCGGACATTACGGTCAAAGCCAGATTCCTGAATTTTTCGGCAAGCTCATCCTTTGTCATAGGATTTTGCAGGGTCCCTTTGGCGGCATCTACCTGCTTTTTATAAATATTACCGTTCTTAAGTCTGATAGTTACTCTGGATGGGGCTGTCTTTACTGTTAATTTGTCAAATTCGTCGTCGTTATAATAACTTACTTTTTTTGCAAGAGCCAGTATATCAGGGTTTTTGATATTCTCCTCGTTATAATCCGTGAAGCCGTTACTCCCTTTTATGAGCCGCAGGGCAATGCCGAATCTTCCGCTGAACTGTGCGGAGGTTATGTCCGTGGGTTCGATAATAGTGCCGACAGCCCTGGCCTCACGAGTGCCCTGGTGAACGGTTACAGAATCCACTTCCTCCGGTTTAATATTATATTGGGCCTTCAATATGGAAACTGCGTCGATAGTGGAGTGCTGTGCGGCGCAGCAACAGTAAGGCTTGTTTCCGGTCTCAATAATCCTGAAAGGTCCGCCCAGATCGGCTGTAAGAGCTGGGATAGAGAATTCGTCCGCGTAACTCTGGCAAAATCCTTTTTTCCCCTCAAGGGAAGTCTTTGGGCCCGTCAACCCGTATTGTGCCAGTAGAGCCGCCCTGATTCCTCCTTGAGCGGCAAAACCGGCGTGCAGACGCTTGACCGAGCCGCCTGTCTCAGTATATTCAGAGATCCCCCCGGCATTGCTGGCAGCTATGCCCATGGCATCAACGATCATGTTCTTGTTAAAATCGAGCAATTTCGCAGTGGCTGCCGCGGCCCCAAACAGGCCTACCACCCCTGTCGTGTGAAAACCCCGGAACATCATGGCCCATGAGGCCGTGCTGATTCGTAAAAACATGTCATAACCGGCCACTATCGCAGTAATAAAATCCTTACCATTTGACTTTTTCATTTCACCGATAGCCAGGGCCGCAGGTATTACGGCTACACCGGGATGAGTAGCAGTGTTAAGATGAGTATCGTCCATCTCAAAACCGTGTCCGAAAACGGCATTGGCAAACGCGGCATCTTCTGCCAGGGTTCGGAGACCAAAATGTACGACGGTGCTGCTTTTGTCGTTACCGGCCTTGGCCTTGGCGTAGTTGTATACCCCCTCACACCAGGGCTTGACGGCAAAGGCCAGCTGACAGCCCAGTTGATCCAGCAGAAGTCCCTTGGCTTTATCGATGACATCTTCGCTCAGGTCGCTGTAACTGATATTTGAGATAAACTCGGCAAGTTTTATAGTTTCATCCATTTCTTTTGATCCTTTCTTATATGTAAATACGGGAATGTATATTTAAATATAGGGGATTATGAAAAATGTGTCAATAAATCCGGAATCCGGACTTCGCATAAGGGTATTTTTATTTAATTGATATACCCGGCGGCTTTTGCTACCGTAATTTTAAGGTTATAAATCTATATTAGTTTTATCTTTAAGGGGAGAATAAAAATGCAGGGAAGAGAGATCGATGAAAAGGGCGCGGAAATAAAAAAAATAGTATGCTGGGCGTCTCCCGGATGCAGTTCCAGTTGTGGACTACTGGCAAGCGTAAAGGACGATAAAATAATTCGGCTGAGGGGGAATCCGGATTTTCCCGGCAACAGGGGCGCCGTATGCGCCGAAAGATTTCCCCATCTTGTGCATTGGCTGGAGCATCCTGACCAGCTTATGTATCCTTTGAAACGTGTGGGTGAAAGAGGCGAAAATAGATGGGAAAGGATCTCTTGGGATCAGGCTTTGGATGAAATTGCAGATAAGCTGAAGTATCTTAAGGCCGAATACGGGGCTGAGACACTTTCAGTAATAGAGGGAACATACAGGACCGACATGTATGGAATCAGGGGTCGTTTTCTCAATTTATTCGGAAATCCGCAGAACGCGGCAGCCCCGGGAATCACCTGCGGTTGTAATAAGGAGGCCCTGTCCCTTGCCCTGGCCGGGACCACTATCCCATCCAAAGTGCGTATCCTGGAGGGGCTTAACAGCCCTAAATGCCTGGTGTTTTGCGGCACGTATCTTCCGGAGTCCCGTCCTATCGCCTGGAGGCAGATTAGAAACCGGTTAAAAAAAGAACCAAGACCCAAGGTGATAATCATTGATCCCCGAAGGACGAAGATGGTTGATTATGCCGATATCTGGCTGCAGATCAGACCGGGCACCGACACCGCACTTTTTATGTCCTGGCTGAATGTTATTATAGAAGAAGGGCTTTATGATCAAGCATTTGTCGATAAATGGACCTACGGTTTTGAAGAACTGAAGATTCGAGCATTGGAATACCCCCCGGAAAAGGTTGAGGGAATCACCTGGATCCCTGCGGATAAGATCCGCGAATCAGCAAGGATGTATGCCGAAATCAAACCTTCTGCCATAACTGTGGGGCTTGCATGTGATCACATCGGTCTTAATTCCTTGCGCATCCATCATTCCAGTCTCTGTTTGGAGGCTATCACAGGCAATTTGAGCGTTGAATCCGGGGGCGCGCCGGTTGGCCCCGGTCCCATAATAGACGGGAAGATAGGCATCAGGGATGCAATGCTGCAGCTGGAGGAGAAATGCCTGCCCGGGCAGAGAAAGAAGCTGCTCGGGAGTGACCGTTTCAGGCTGATGACCTGGCCCGGCTATGAGATTGTGAGTAAATATTATAAGGACACATACGGTATCCCCATGGCCATGTGCGGCCATGCGTTCAGCGTGGCAGAACCTGTCTTGTGGAGGAGCATCCTTAACGCCGATCCTTACCCGACAAAGGCCCTGATAACATGGACCACGAATCCTCTCGTCAACGCAGCCAACACAAAACTTGTCTATAAAGCCTTGAAGAGCCCGAATCTGGCCCTGCACGTTGTGCTTGAGCACGTCATGACTCCCACAGCCCTGCTGGCCGATTACGTACTGCCATCCGCAAGCAAGCTCGAGAGAGGTATCGTCTCCACGACCGAGGATTTTACGCCGTTCTTCAGGGTCGGGGAAAGGGCGGTTCCTCCCCTGGGCGAGCGAAGGCATGATTACCACTTCTTCAGGGGTCTGGCATTAAGATTGGGGTTTGGGGAGTTTTTCCCATGGGAGACAGAGGAGGATTTTTATAATTACCGCCTCGAGCCCCTGGGCATAACCTTTAAGGAGGCTGCCCGTGAAAGATATATCATACAGAGTACAGAGCCCTGGACATATGAGACCATAAATCCCAGGACGGGAAAACCTACAGGCTTTGCCACACCCTCCGGCAAATTCGAGATGTACTCCAATGTTCTCAAGGATCTGGGCTATGATCCTCTTCCCTATTATGAAGAACCACCGGAAAGCCCGGTAAGCACTCCTGAAATTGCCAAGGAATATCCTCTGATTCTCACCACCGGGGGGAGGTTTATGCCTCAGTTCCAATCCGAGCACCGTCAATGGGGAATGGGAATGCGAGAGCAGCACCCTGACCCGCTTATGGATATTCATCCGGATACAGCGCGTGAACTGGGTATCTCCGAAGGAGACTGGGCGTATATCGAAACATTGAGGGGCGTGATCAAGATGAAGGCCAATATCACCGATATTATTCACCCCAGGGTTGTAAACTGTGAGCATTGCTGGTGGTTTCCGGAACAGCCGGCGCGTGAGCCCTGGCTGCATGGATTGTGGCAATCCAATGCCAATGTTCTGACAACGGATGATCTGGAGACCTGCGATCCAATCACGGGCGGATGGCCCATGAGGGCTTTGCTGTGCAAGGTTTATAAGGTGCTGAAGGTTTAATGTGATTCCAGTTATCTATGGTCGATTAATTTCTTCAACCAAATCGGAGATGTTCCAATGAAGAGTATTCATGTCCGTCATTAATACTTATAATTTGACTCATGATATTGATGGGATATATAATAAAAAACATTGATTTTTTAAACCAAAAATACTTCAAAAAATGAGGAGCCTATCATGGATCAGAAAGATGAAGTAAAAGTATATTCGAGTGTGGTGTGGTCCGCCGGCGCCGGTTGTCACGGCAACTGCGGGCAGAAGCTTTATGTAAAGGATGGAAAACTTATTAAGGTGGAAGGTGATGAGAATCACCCCTGGAACCAGGGAAGGTCCTGTCCGAGGATCCTGGCGCTGACCCAGTATGCCTACCACCCGGATCGTATTATATATCCCTTAAAAAGGGTTGGGGAAAGAGGTGAAGGAAAATTCGAAAGGATAAGCTGGGACGAGGCATATGATACCTGTGAAAAGAAGATGAAAGAGATCAGGGAGAAACATGGCGCTGAATCGGTAATCTTTGCTCAAGGCACAGGCAGGGATATAGGAGGTCCCATAACCTTTCTGGCATACAGTTTTGGAAGCCCGAACTGGGTCCAGTTAGGGCTTTCCGGTCACTCCTGCTACACGCCAAGGCTTGGGGCCATGAAGGCGACCACGGGGGATTACGTGGTTGCTGACTGCTCGCAGTTTTTGGAAAAACGGTATGAAGATCCTGAATACGTGCTTCCGAAGGTCATTATAGTATGGTCCACTAATCCTGTCGCGACATGCCCGGACGGATTTTTCGGTCACTGGATAATAGATTGTATGAAACGCGGCACGAAGATTATCTCAGTTGATCCATGCTACACATGGTTAACCACGAGGGCGGAGTATCACCTTCGAATAAGACCAGGGACCAGCGGGGCGCTGGCATTGGGGATGCTGAACGTGATTATTAACGAGGGTCTTTATGACCATGATTTTGTTGAAAAATGGACCTACGGTTTTGAGGATCTGAAAGAGAGGGTGCAGCAGTATCCGCCGGACAAGGTTGCAGGGATAACCGAGGTGCCTGTGGAACTGATAAAAGATGCCGCCAGGTTCTATGCGAAGAACAGCCCGGCTGCGATCCACTGGGGGGTGCCGGTTGATATGGACCCTGAAGGAACCACTGTTGCCCAGGCGATAAGTCACCTGTGGTGCATAACAGGGAATGTTGACAATCCGGGCGGTAACGTGATTGCAAGGCCTTCCCACGGGGTAACCACTTATCCGTTTTCGACCGAGGAGCTTCTGGAACTGTATGGAGAGGATCTTGTTACCAAGCTCAACGAAAAGAGGATCGGTACGAAGGAATATCCAATGGTAAAGGGCTTTCGAGGGTGGGGACAACCGGATATGGCGATTGAACAGATCATGACGGGAAAGCCATATCCCATCAAGATGGTATGGGTCCAGACCGCGAACATACTCGGGGGCCAGGCGGCCAGGACGATGTATCATTATGAAGCCCTCAAGAAACTCGATTTCGTGGTGGTGGTTGACCTGTTTCATAATCCAACTACCATGGCCCTTGCGGATATAATACTTCCCGCTGCGACATTTGCGGAGAAGGACAGTTTCCGGAGCTGGTGGGCGCCACTTGCGGTGATCCCCAAGGTGATCCAGGTGGGGGAATGCAAGTCAGACTGGGAGATCAATTTTGAGATGGCCAAACGCTTTAATCCCGATGGAATAAAATTCTCAAACGTAAAGGAACTTATCGATGATCGGCTCAAGCCGGTGGGGAAGACCTTTGACCAGATGGTCGCGGAGGGTGGCTGGGAGATGCCACCTGAAGGCCACTTTTCAAAGCCATACCGCAGGCATGAAAGAGGACTTTTACGCGCCGACGGGAAGAAGGGCTTCAACACCGAGACGGGTAAGATAGAGCTTTACAGCAAGGCATTCGAAAGCTGGGGTATTGACCCACTTCCATATTATGTGGAGCCTCCTCGAAGCCCGGTATCAACGCCTGAACTTTATGAAAAATATCCTTTAATAATGATTTCAGGGACAAGGTCATCGCTCTATTTTCACGCGGAGCATCGCAATATCCCCTGGCTGAGGGCGAAAGATCCCGATCCCACGGTTGATATTCATCCTGAAACGGCGAAGAAATTCAATATATATGATGGTGAATGGATATATATAAAGAATGATCTTGGAAGGGTGAAAAGGAAGGCGAGGATCACCCCGATCGTCAAGCCGAATCATATACAGACCCAGCATGGATGGTGGATGCCGGAGATGGAAGGCCCTGAGCCGACTCTTTATGGTGTGTGGGACTACCAGATCAACAAGCTGGTGCATGGTCCCCAGGCCAGTTCATCAGGTTTTGGAGGGGGGCAATATAAGACAACGCTGGTTACGCTTGAAAAGATGGAAGGGGGAGGAGAATAAAAATGTCTAAGAAAGGTCTTCTGATCGATTATGATTTCTGTACTGGTTGCCATACGTGTGAAGTCGCATGTCAGCAGGAGCATGGGTATCCTGCCGGTAAACTGGGCATCAAGGTCACGGAGTATATACTTGAAGGATTGAAGGAGAAACCATCCATATTTTATCTGCCGTTTCCGACGGACCTGTGCAACCTGTGTGCTGAAAGGACGCAAAAAGGTGAAGTGCCGTCGTGTGTAAAGCATTGCCAGGCGGCGTGCATGAAATACGGGCCCTTGGATGAGCTCGTAAAAGATATGGAGAGAAAACCGAGGACTGTATTGTTCAGCCCGTTTTAAATGCGGAAGACACGATCTTATGCCTGGATGACGATTCTTTTTCGTCATCCAATCGTAAGATGCTGTGGTTTAACCACGATAATCCGTTATCCTGGGAAATTGACTTTTCCTGCAGCAAGACTTGTCGACGGGTTCAAGTCAAGTCACTATGGCGTTAGCGCCCACGTTGCGTTTTCAACCGGGCAGCGCCCCGTTTCAGTTGATTTATCCAGGGGAAGTACATATCATATATTTTTTTCGCAAAAGGAACCGGTCATTCATTTTTGATTATAAAGTCATTACTCCTTCCCAAATTAGAATCTGAGTGTTATAGTTATATGGAGCGTTACATTTTTTAGGCTGGATCCGGGATCAGGGCGTTAAGCCATATAGAAAACATATAGATCGTCCAGACTGCTCAAAAAGGAAATGGGAAAATGAGCAAAGCAAACGCATGCCGATTGCCATTCATGGACTCCGTGGTCCTTAAATGGGAATTTGAGTGCCGAAAATGCCGGACTGCATTTGAGGTTGATGTTCCACGGGGACCTAAGGAGGAGAGGGGAATTAAGTGCCCGAATTGCAATGGCAATGATATTTACAGGATTAATATCCCGGATCTTTCTCATACAGGCTGTGGAGGGTGATAGAATTTAGACTTCAAAGCCGTGAGCTTTGTTTGATCAGACGATTATGACGGAAAGATCTTATATTTTTATCAGGGTCTAAACGGTGCACTCCGGCACACGATACTTGGATTATTTTGATAAACGCGTAAACCCTGCAGAAATTTACAGGGAGTGCGCTCTCTGCATTTTCTATTCTTTTAAAAAAAACGCTAATATCCTCAAATAATAATTATGAAAAATTTTCATTAAGCTCATTATTAATTGCCATTTGACTCATGATTATTTTCCATTCTATAATCAAAAGAATTTGTTTAAAGAGTAGATTTTAATAAAACAGAATGAGATTCAATTTGACACAGGGGAGGAATAATGGCTTCCAAAAAAGGACTGCTTATTGATTATACATATTGTACAGGCTGCCATTCATGCGAAGTGGCGTGTCAGCAAGAACATAATTATCCGGCAGGAAAATTCGGGATCACAGTTACTGAGCATGTTCTTGAGACCATGAGCGGATTGTCGATCTATTACCTTCCTTTTCCAACGGATTTATGTGATTTATGCCATTCCCGGGTAAAAACGGGCAAAAGGCCATCGTGTGTAAAACATTGTCTGGCTTCCTGCATGTACTACGGTTCCCTGGATGAATTAACCAAAAAGGCTAAAGAAATGGAAAAAAGCGTACTATACTCTCGTTAATTATGGTTATAAATCTGTTGCAAAAAAAGGGGAAATGATTTTGAAAAAAGATAATCAGATACAAATCGTGAAAACCGGATCATGGTCCGGAGGTCCGGGATGCCACGGCGGATGCGGCGTTGAATTGCATATCAAGGATGGAAAACTTGTCAAGGTGGAGGGCGACGAGGACCATCCTTTTCTGCAGGGAAGATTATGCCCTCGCGCACTGGCCCTGAAACAATATGCCTATAATCCTGACAGGCTTCAATACCCCATGAAAAGGGCAGGGGAAAGAGGCGAAGGTAAATGGCAGCGGATCTCATGGGATGAGGCTTTAGATACCTGCGAAAAAAATATGAGAGAGATCAAGGAAAAATACGGTCCTGAGGCCATGGTCTTCGGCCAGGGGACCGGGCGTGACGCGGGGGGCCCATTAATTTTTCTGGCCTATGCTTACGGGAGTCCTAACTGGACTCTCTTTGGTCTTTCCGGTATCTCCTGCTTTACGCCGAGACTGGCGTCAATGCACACGATCAGCGGTGATATCACCTTTCCTGACGCCGCGCAATTTTCACCTCTAAGATACAAGGACCCTGAATGGGAGCCCCCCAAATATATGATACACTGGGCAAGGGGTATCAGGGGAAGCCAGTGTACGGATCACTATTTTACCGGGCACTGGGTGGTGGATCTTTTAAAACAGGGCACAAAGCTTATCGTAGTTGATCCGCGATTTTCATGGGCTGCATCCAGGGCGGAACTCTGGCTTCAGATAAGACCGGGGACAGACGCGGCCCTGGCACTGGGCATGCTTAACGTGATTATCAATGAAGAGCGATATGACAGAGAGTTTGTGGAGAAATGGGCTTACGGGTTTGATGAACTGAAGAAGAGGGTACAGGAGTATCCTCCAGATAAGGTATCTGAAATCACCTGGATACCGGCTGAAAAAATAATAAAGGCCGCCCGACTGTACTCGGAGAACAAGCCGTCCGCCATACGATTCGGACAGCCACTGGATTCCAATCCGGATGCCATAAGCACGGTACATGCCCTGAACTGCCTCTGGACCATCACCGGAAATCTTGATATTCCGGGTGGAAACGTGATCTGCCGACCGCCGTATGGTGTAACAATATATCCCTATTCCACCCAGGAGGTCATTCAGCTTTACGGCAAAGAGTTCGTAGAAAATCTGACCAAGAAGAGGATAGGTGCGGACCGTTATCCCCTTGTAAGGAACTTCAGGGCATGGGCCCTTTCTGATTGTATTCTTGAACAGATGGAAAGCGGAAAGCCATATCCCATAAAAGGATTATGGCTGTTCACCAATAATTTCATGGCCTGCACGGCGCAGGACCCTCGAAGGCATTATGAAGCGGTTCGGAAGCTGGATTTCAATGTCGTAGTTGACACGTTTCTCACTCCAACTGCCCAGGCGATTGCCGATATCGTCCTGCCCTCCACGACTTTTGCGGAAAAGGATTCTGTATTTACGACCGGTGTGCCGCTCAATGCCATTCACAAGATGATTCAGGTGGGAGAATGCCGGTCGGGATGGGAGATTAATTTTGAGATGGCGAAGCGCTTATCTCCTGAGTCGGTTCCATGGAAAAATCTGGAAGAGCTTTTTGATGACAGGTTAAAACCTTCCGGGCTTACATTCAAAGAACTAAGTAAAAATACATACGCACTGGCTCCCAAGGGGCATCCTTCCGGAAGCGCACCCTATCGAAGATATGAGAAGGGATTGCTGCGCCCGGACAAGAAACAGGGTTTTCGTACACCGACCGGAAAGGTTGAGCTGTATTCAACCCTCCTTAAGGAATATGGTCTTGACCCTCTGCCTTTTCATATGGAACCCCTGGAGAGCCCTGTCAGCACTCCCGAGATATGGAAGGATTACCCACTGATTTTAATAACAGGAAGGAGGGTGCCTACACTTTACCACAGCGAGCATCGTCAGATACCATGGCTGAGACAGTTCGAAAAGGAGCCCTACGTTGAGATTCATCCAGACACGGCGGAACAGTTCGGTGTGCAGCACGGCTCATGGGTTTGGATAGAAGGTGTCAGGGGCAAGGTAAAGAGAAAGGTGAAGATCACGCCGGTCGTGCATCCCAAAACCATTATGGCCCTGCACGGCTGGTGGTATCCTGAAAAAGACGGAAAGGCCCCTTCCTTTAACGGAATATGGGATATCAACGTAAATCAACTGATACCGGCCGGGCACCAAGGAAAATCCGGATTTGGCAGCGCACCGTTAAAAACCATGTTGTGTAAGATCTACCCGGTTGAATCGGGATCCTGAAAATATAAATACTTCTGGATGCTGGATCCCCGGCCCAGACTGTAACTGAATAATGTTCAGTTTATAGTTCAGCTTGTACATCTATTTATGAACTGCCAATACCCTGGAAGTCGCACCAGAGCGGGCAGGTCCAGCGTGACTGTGAAGAGACTTTTTACTGGTCCATCAAGCAATATTTATTAATCTG
The DNA here is from genome assembly GCA_016932235.1 of Deltaproteobacteria bacterium. Next base: position 12,590 of record JAFGDF010000083.1, read on the forward strand.
CTTAGAGAATATCCATGCCAAATAATGAAATAACTGATTTGAGGTCCTTTATAACGAGGCTGGAAGAAGAGGGGGAGCTGGCGCGTATCAAGGTTGAGGTGAACTGGGATCTTGAACTGGGCGCTATCGCGCGCAAGGCCTATGGGCCACCGGTACTTCCCGCCCTCCTATTCGAGAATATAAAGGATTATGACACGTCCGTGTTCACCGGCGGGGTGGCCACGTTCCGGAGAATAGCCATAGCATTGGGGCTGTCGCCTGAATCAGATGAAAACCATATCGTAAATGAGTATCTGAAGAGGATCGAGCACCCCATAAAGCCAGTAATTATCAAGGACGGCCCATGCAAGGAAAACAAGCTTTTTGGAGCGGATGTTGACATGCTTAGGTTTCCTGTGCCCCGCTGGGCGGAAAAAGACGGCGGGCGGTATATAGGTACATGGCACCAGGTAATAACGCGTGATCCGGAGACAGGCTGGACCAACGTAGGCACCTACAGGATGATGGTACACGAAGCGAATATATGCGGCATAATGATTTCTCCTTCACAGCATATAGGAATGATCCATAAGAAATACGAGAGACTGAAGAAGGTGATGCCGATAGCTGTATCCATAGGTTTTGATCCTGTTGCCATGTTCGTGTCCGGGGCTCCTTTTCCAGCCTATGTAAATGAGTGGGATATTGCCGGTGGACTGCGTGGGAGACCTATAGAGATGGTCAAATGCGAGACAATAGACCTTGAGGTCCCTGCCTATTCTGAGATTGTCCTGGAAGGAGAGGTTTCCATGGAGGACCTGAGGGAAGAAGGGCCTTTTGGAGAGCACACCGGATATTATGGAGGAGGGGTCAGAAAACTACCGACTGTAAAGATAAAATGTATTACATGCAGGAACACCCCGATCTTACGAGGAAGTGCGGTGGGAGTTCCTGTAACGGAGCAGACGCGTCTTTCCGGGTTTGTGTGGACAACGACGGCATTGTCCATGTATAAAAATGCCGGTTTTCCGGGAGTCACGGCCATCAACTGTCCCGCGGGCGGAGATCCTGAGTACAGTGCCATAATAGCAATCAATAAGAGCTATCCGAGCCAGGCCCTGGATGCCGGCAGGCTGTTTTTAAGCAGTAAGGTGGGTAATCAGATGAAGCATATCATCGTGGTGGATGATGATATCAACGTATATGACCTGGAGCAGGTATTATGGGCCTTTAATATGAGGGTTCAGGCAGGCAGGGACATATATATTACTTCTAATGAGAGTGGATCACGTCTTGATCCCTCGGTTCCTCATGAGCAGATAGGACTCACGGACAAGATGATAGTGGACGCCACCTGGAACACGACATACAAGTTTCCCCCAAGACCGGAATGGGGTGGAAAGGTCTTCCCGCCGGTGGTGGCTACAGGGCCGGAGATGCTTGAATATATAAATAAAAGATGGCATGAATACGGGATTTGAAAATTAATAACTTATCAAGACAAGGAGGGAAAGATGGGACGAAGTAAAAGCTTTTTATTTGTGGCCGTTATTCTGTTTGCAGCGTTATTTCTCTTGCCGGGGATCTTCAGCGGGCCCGCATCGGCACAGACGGTGGAGATGTCCATGGGTTGTGGACCTTCTGTCGCGGCTGGTTACCCGGCCGGGGTGGCGCTTTCCAACTTCCTGAATAAAAAGATCGAGGGATTGAACCTTATACCAATAGAACTGGGGACTGCGGCGGCCATCAGGCGTATGGCGGCGGGTGAGATGGATCTGACTTACAGCAATGCCTTTGACCTTATAGGCACATATACCAATAAAGGCGCTTTTGAAAAAAATCCGTTAGCGCCGGGTACGCAACCTTATCAGGGTATCTGGTTCTGGCCGATTTCACAATTTATGGTGACAAGGGTCGACACCGATATCTACACTCTGGATGACCTCAAGGGTAAAAACATCTCTCTGGGCAGTCCGAAGGAAGGTCTTTATGCCTTTGCAAAGGAGGCGTTTAATGCGCTGGGGCTGACGGAACAGTGGACGGAAAGGGTAATTACCGCTTCAGACAGACCTCAGACACTGAAATCAAAGAGTGTGGATGCTTTGCTGGCGGTCGTGGCTTCCCTGAACACCCTTGCAGGACATACCATGGAGGTGGAGCTCTATAATAAATTAAGGGCGGTGAAGATGTCAAAGGCCCAGGAAGATATCATCAACAATACACCCGGCATCACTATAATTTATATTCCCACGAACCTGTTTAAGGAAGATATCGGTATCCCTGAAGTGCCCGCCATAAGTAACATGTACGGATGGTCTTTTGCCCCATCTGCCGATGCTGAAATGGTCTATCGTTTCGTCAAGGCCTGCTTTGAAAATGCCCAGCAGTTGGCCGAGATGGCCCGCGTCTTTGAGATGTTCAGCAAGGACCCAAAGGGAACAGCCATAAAGGGTTTAACGTCTGCATCAACAACCCCCGTGCATCCCGGTGCCGCAAGGTATTATAAGGAGATCGGCATATGGGATAATTCCTGGATTGAGGGTAAAGGCAAATAGAGGAAGCCGGTTTTCTCTTGGGATTATTCCGATTTTCGATTCTTACAGCGGTCTGTCGGATAAAGTCCGGCAGACCGCTAGGTATGTATAAAGAACCTTCGTATTAACCCTGTGACCATAACCTTTTCAGACAAACGGGGGTAAGGGGGAATTGATATGAACAGTCCCAACGATAAGGGAACTTTAATCAACATATGGCTGGATATAGCCTGCCTTGCCCTTGTCCTGCTGGTCCTCTGGTTCGCATTCACCCTTGGTATTGAACGCGGGCGATATGCCATCCTTTTCCTGGGGATCTCCTTTGCCATATCCGTCCTGAATATCCTGTCAGAAGAGGATTTTCTCGGGATAAAAGGAAAATGGCTGAATATATCAGGGGGCTTCTTAATTGTTATTTTTCTCGCCGCCACTGGATATCTGTATTTTCAGTATATCGAAATGCTTATGTACAGGGCTGGAGCATATACATGCCTTGATGTCATGGTCGGTGCAATTATCATACTATCCCTTTTCCTCCTGATCTGGAAAGGAGGGGGGGCAGCTCTGTTTATTCTTATTCTTTTATTTTTACTTTATTTTTATTTCGGCAATTATTTCCCGGGGATATTCGGGCATGCCGGTTATTCAGTCAAGCGTATCATCGAGGAAACCGTTCTCGGTTTTGACGGTGTTTACGGTATCGTGATGCTGACCGTATCCACCTGGGTAGCCATCTTTCTGATATATGCGGGGATCATTCAGGGTTTCGGGACGCTTAGCGTTATTGTCAAGGGATGCACCATTATTTTCAGCAGGAAAAGGAAGTTAATCCCTCAAGTCCCTGTCCTGGCGAGCCTTATTTTCGGTTCCTTTTCGGGCGCTGCAACGGCGAATGTCGCGGGTACCGGATCGTTTACCATTTCCATCATGAAAAGGTTCGGGCTGCCTTCCACAATGGCGGGGGCAATCGAATCGGTCGCCTCATCAGGGGGTCAGATCATGCCCCCTCTGATGGGAGCCACAGCTTTTCTAATGGCTTCATTCCTGGGGGTCTCCTATTTACATATCGTGGCAATCGGATTTTTACCCGCCCTGCTCTTTTATCTTACACTCGCCTTCTCGGTTCATTTTCAGACCAGGGAGTACCTGGATGAGAAGACCGGTATTTTCCTTGAAAAGGAAATATGGTCCAAATGGGACTGGCTCAAGTTGTTTCCGCTTGTCCTGTCCGTAGTGGTTCTTTTTACGCGGCTGATCCTGATGACTCCCATGATGAGAGCGTGTATTGAAGGTATCGCTGTTTTTATCATCGCGCAGCTTATCCATGATCTGTCTGTCAATCCGGAGAAAAAACAGATCGGCGGGCTTCTCAGGGATTTCGTTCTCTGTTTGTTGAATGGTATCAGAAAGTGCGCCCCCGGTGCGGCTGAAATAGGCCTTGTCGGCGCATCCATGGGCCTTATTGTCAGGGTGCTGACATCAACGGGGCTCGGTCCGAAACTGTCTGCGGAAATGGTCGAGATTTCCCACGGCAGCCTTCCCTTGCTTCTCCTTCTTACCATGATACTCTGTATTATCTTCGGGATGGCCGTATCGACCATAGCCGTATATGTCCTGACCGTATTCATAGCAGCCCCCGCGCTCCATGAAATGGGGATACCTGCCATGGCAACTCATTTTATGATATTCTACCTTGGAAATATGTCCTTCATCACACCTCCCGTGGCTCCCGCTGCGCTTGTGGCCGCAGGCATATCCCACAGCCCCTTCATGCCCACGGCATGGCTTGCGACAAAACTGGGTCTCCCGCTTTTTCTTTTAGGCGTCACGTTTATCTACCATCCGGAGCTGGTCATCTGGAGCTGGCAGACACCTATATCCATGATCATCGTTTTTATCGGTCTATGCGGATTTGCTTCTGTTTTTCATCTTAGATATCCAAGCGGCTGGCGGCCGGCCATGGAGAGGGTCCTGCTGGTCATCTGTTCCTTCGCAGCCATGTTCGTCCTCAATGCTGCCGTATATGTCCCCGCAGCTATTATTATTTTTTTGATAATTTATGCTAAAATGAAAAAGAATAAGTTATAGATTTCGATTATTCTTGCCGGATTAATTGCTGTTTATGCCTGACAATTTGACTTTTTTATTCACGAAATTTTTATCCCGCAGCAAAGTTATTTTTTAATTATGCTGCCGTTCCTTTAAACATTAGGTAATGGAAACAGAAAGGAGGACAATAATGAAAAGACAGAAGATATTGACGGTGCTATCGATTTTTCTTTTTATGGGAATTTTTGCTGTGAATGTTTTCGCTGAGCCTATTCAGCTAAATTTCGCCTTTCAGGATTCCGAGGCTAGCCATGGGTATACCCAGGCCCTTGCGCCTTGGGCAAAACAGGTTGAAGAGGCGACCAATGGTCAGGTTAAAATTAAGATATATGCGAGCCAGACGCTCACAAAAGGCCCGGATACCTGGAACGCCGTAAAAAGCGGTGTTGCTGACCTTGGTTGGTGTTTTCACGGTTATTGGCCTGGGATGACGCCGCTGGCGGATGTTATCAGCCTGCCTGCCTTGCCCTTTAAACGCGCGGAGAAAGGCAGTGAGGCGTTATGGAAACTCTATGAAAAGTTTCCATCCATACAGAAGGAATTTTCCGACAATCAGGTACTCCATCTCTGGACGAGCGAGCCCTATATGCTTATTACTTCCAAAAAGTGGGTCAAAACAGTGGAGGACCTTAAAGGTCTCAAGATCAGGATGACCGGGGGACCGCCCACCGATATGGTGAAGGCACTTGGAGGCGTGCCACTGCTGCTCCCCATGCCGGATAATTATCTTTCTCTTCAGAAGGGAGTCATAGACGGTATGGGAGTCCCGTGGGAGGCCATGCATGCCTTCAGACTCTATGAAGTTGTGAAGTACTACACGGAAACCCCTTTCCCTGCGGTTTATTTTTCCTGCTCGATGAACAAGGGAAAATGGGGCAGCATCTCCAAGGAGATCCAGGATGCCATCATGAGCGTAAGTGGATTGAAGGGTTCGATGTTCTGGGGATACAACTTTTTTGACACGGCCAGGGCAGTGGTTGAGGAGGACGTCAGGAAATCGGGGAGCACCATGAATTATTATTCGCTTCCGGACAAAGAGCGCGAACGATGGCTGGACGCGGGCGGTAAACCAATATGGGACGCCTGGGTTCAGAAAATGGAAAAGGCGGGCCATCCTGAAGCCAAAGAAATTCTGGACACCCTCTTAAAGATGTTTTAATCTTTCAGGATCATGTCAGACTTTGTCTGCCATGATCCTGGAACGCGCACTTGCGCACTAATAAAAAGGTTTCGTGTGGAGGGCCACGCTCTGTCGTGGCCGGAAAAGATCGGACGCGATGAAACGCGTCCCTCCATCTGAAAAATGTATGCATTTTATTATCTGACAATATAAAATCCCTCCCTGCCTCGCCTTAAAAAGGGATGGGAAACCCTTCTTTTTAAAGATGGGTTGGGGGAGATTTCCTGTGTTTACCTGTGAGGGTTTGGATTGCACTTGAAACCTTGGAACCTTTAACCCTGTTATAAAAGATTTACAGATAAACTCTTACTCCTGGACAAAACCTTGCCTCTTAAAGATTTCACATCATTCCTCAACCGCGTCATCGCTCCTTTAATGCGGGTGATCACCTTTATCTGCGGATTTGGCCTGATTTTCATGATGGCGCTGGTGGCATGCGATGTGATCCTAAGATTTTTCAACAGGCCTATCCCCGGCGCTTACGAACTGGTAGAGTACAGCATGGCCCTGACGGTTTCTTTTGGAGTTACCGTATGTGCTCATAATCAGGGGCACATAACCGTTGATATACTTACCAGCTCATTGCGGGAACCGACACAAAAGGTCCTGGCGTGCCTCATGGCGATCATTGCCATTATTTATACACTACCGATAATGTGGCAGACAACGCTACAGATAGGGGATATGTACAATTCGAAAATGACATCCGCGGTTTTGCTGATCTCCATATATCCCTTTACCGCCATCGTCGCTTTTTCATTTCTCATCACCATGATCGTTTTCATCGTTGATTTCTTTAACCTGTTGACGGAGATTCTATCGAGATGGACCCGTTGATAGTTGGTTTGATCAGCTTTATTGCTTTGATGCTGCTGCTTTTCGCCGGCGCTCACATCGGTGTATCAATGGGCATTGTCGGTTTTGTCGGGTTCGGCATGTTAAACGGATGGCAGTCGTCCCTGGGCCTGCTCAAGACCGTGCCATACAGGACTTTCACTGACTTTGATCTGTGTGTCATTCCCCTGTTTGTGCTTATGGGAAACCTGGCTGCGAGATCAGGATTGGGTGCCAGCCTGTACCGCACGGCGTATTCATGGATTGGCCATTTCAGGGGCGGTCTGGCCATGGCCACGGTTGGCGCCTGCGCGTCTTTCGCCGCAATCTGCGGGTCAGCCATCGCAACTGCGGCCACTTTCGGTACCTTGACCCTGCCGGAAATGGCAAAATACAAATATCATCCTCAACTGGCGGGCGGTTGTGTCGCGGCCGGCGGCACAATCGGCGCCCTGATTCCTCCCAGCGTCATATTGGTTGTATACGGAATTGTCACCGAATCTTCCATCGGCAAACTTTTTTTGGCGGGGTTTATTCCGGGAACTATCCAGGCCATCGTCTATATGATGACTATTCATCTGATGGTGCGGTTGAAACCGGATTTCGGTCCCAGGGGCCCCAAAACAACACTAAAGGAAAAATTTAAATCCATTTCCTATTCCTGGGACGTGGGGGCATTGTTTATATTGGTTATCGGCGGTATTTATGCCGGTATTTTTACACCGAGCGAGGCGGCCGGCGTCGGCGCAACCGGGGCCTTTATCTCTCTGATTTTCAGGAAGCAGCTTAACTGGAAAGGGCTCAAGGAAGCTGTCATCGATACTACCAAAACAACCGGCATGATTTTCTGGATAGTCCTGGGTGCGATAATATTCGGCTACTTTCTCGCTATCGGCCAGGTTCCGAATTCCCTGGCAAAGTGGATAGGAAGTCTTTCTCCCAACCGTTATGTAGTGCTTTCAATCATGTTGATTTTGCTTGTATTCCTGGGGGCCATCATGGACGAGATGGCGATCATGCTGCTTACTCTGCCGATACTGTCTCCCATTATACTCAATCTGGGTTTTGATCCCATCTGGTTCGGAATCATCATGACTAAAATGATGGAGATCGGCATGATCGCGCCACCGGTGGGTATAAATGTGTTCGTTATAGCCGGGATGTCGGATATACCAATGTGGACTATCTATAAAGGGGCCATCCCTTTTCTAATCGCCGATCTCATCCAGGTTGTCCTGCTGGTCGCATTTCCTCAGATCATACTATTTCTGCCAAACATGATGATATAAGAAAAAATAATTACGAAACAGGTCCTAAATGTGCCAGATCTCAATTATTGCAAATATTATTCAGGGATTGCGGGTTTGTAATATTTTTCGAGCTTTCTGCATACTTCCTTGACCTGTGACCTCAGCCATTTGTGTAACTGATCTTCCTGCCGCCTGGGGTGCCATGTCTGATAATAAGGATATTTTTCGGTCTTAACGGGCAGTTCGAATAGCTTAACATCGATTAATTGAGATATTAATCTGGCGCCCATCTCGGGCATAATAAGAACAAGGTCATTTCTTTCCACTGTGAATGGGGCAATCATATGATAGGGAATATTAATCTGAACCATTTTTGACGGTTCTATGCCCAGTGCTTTAAAAAGTTCATCTTTACGTTTTGTCCTCAATTGGACGTTGATAAAGGAATGCTTGAATAGCGATAATGTTTCTTTAGTGATTCTTTTCCTTAACAACGGATGGTTTGAATGAACAAGGCCGATATAGCGGTCATAGAAGATAGGCTCATTTGACAGGTCCGGCAAGGGTTTATAACCGCCGAAAGCTATGTCAATAAATCCGTTTTCAATGTCTTTATCCAGATTCATTAACAGCGGGGAACAATCGATTTTTATCCCAGGAGCGCGTTTTGACAGCCTTTCCATTAAACGGGGCAATATGATACCCGCCCCGTAGTCGGATGTCGCGACGCGAATAGTCCCATTTGCCAATGCAGGATCAAATCGATCGGCCCCTTTAAGCGCGGAAATCTGTTCAAGTGCCAATCCCAGGCGGCTTCTTAGCTCTTCAGCGACTGCTGTCGGCACCATTCCCCGTTTTGTCTTAACCAGCAGCGGGTCATTAAAGTAAATCCTTAATTTCCTGAGTGAATGGCTTATTGCGGATTGACTCAAAGCAAGCCGTAAAGCTGTCCTGGTAACATTTCTTTCTTCAAGAAGAACATGCAGTGTATAAAGAAGGTTCAAATCGAGATTTCTGAGATTTAATTCGTTCATATTTGAAAATGCCGGGTTGTTTCAGCATCCATCCTCATTATCATATTGTCCTATTTTTAAAAAAAGTATGAGAACGGGCATCAGAAGCATAATAATTCCAACGGTTATTATGCCTGTTGAGAAAGAAAAGGTCTCTCCCATATACCCTAAAAAGATTGGTATTATGCCCCCTCCGAGTAAAAAAGATATGGGCGGAGCAAGTGCGCTGCTCACGCTTCTCATGCTTGGCGGAGCAATACGCGCCAGCGCTCCGAAGGCTCCGGGAAAAAAAGAATTGATGAATATGGGCTGGAGAAATATCGCCACAATTAATAGCTTTCCGCTTGAGGCTCCCAGAAGCAGGGTGAGTATTCCTCCTGTCACCAGTACAGAGGCCATAGTGCGTTGTTGCCCTATGCGGTCTGTTATTAAACCAGCGACAAATACCATAACAAGTCCCGATATTTGTGAAAGACCAATAATGGTGTTTGCAAATGTGAGGGTCATCCCTCTTTCATTGGTCAGGTAGAGGGGAAGCATTGTGAAAATTCCGGCATTTCCTGCCATTGCCATGGCAAACAAACAGGCCATGATCCAGAAAGAGGGCCTTTGGAGGATGTCCCTGGCGATCGTTACATTAAGTGCCTGTCCCGGAAAATCCCCGCCTTTTCCAAAAAAGGCAAAAGTAAATCCCGAAAGAACAGCCATGCATCCTATCAGCAGGAGTATTATTTTCCAATGCATGACCCCCATAAGAGCCGCGGCGATTATGGGTGCTGTTACAAAGGTGAAAGGCGGAGAGGTTTGATACAAACCAAGGGCCTTTCCCCAGTCTTCCTTTGTTACCTGCGCGGTAATAGTGGCGATAGCTGATGGCGTATGCAGTCCCGCTGAAAAACCTATTACTATCATTAAGACCTGAATTGAAAAAAATGAATCGAAAATATTAAACAATCCGAGGGCTACCCCAATGACTATGGCGGATAGGAAAAGGGTCCACCTGTGATTTATTTTTGACGAGATAATGCCTGAACAGAACGGTGCAATTAAAAAGCCCAAGGATATCATTAAGAACAGTGAACCTGCCTGGGTATGGCTTATATCGAAAGAATGCTCCAAGGCCGGCATGATTGGGGCAAAAATTATCCGGCTTATAAATGCCAGATAAAACAGCCAGGCGAGAAAGACTATGATCCCGATACTTTCACGAAAAGGTTCGGGTGTGGGACACGAATCCTGCATTATGTTCTCCTGTTTTTGAGATAATATGTGTGATCAGTGAAATTCAAAAGGAAAATCTAAAGTCAGGATAAGATTTATGATGCATCATGTCAATAAGGAACCGATTGCAAACTTAAATAGATTAAGGTATAAAAATAGCTCCTCATGCCGTGATCTTTACGCAATTTTCTAACAGGACATTAGCGGTTCAGAATGAAATTCCCGGGTTGAAAAAGGGGCTGCGATTTGAAAGAATGCAATATCCGTTCATACAAGATATCCCATGAAAGATTCTCGGTGGAAGCACTATTTCAGAGGATCGGTAACGATATCCTGTTATCCGTCTGGGGAGGAGAAGCCCATATCGGGGCTGTTGCAATGGCTGAGCCCAGAGCCAGTTTGTCTGATCCTGAGAAAGTATCATCAACCGTTTCAGTTCATTGCTATACGGGTCATAAAGAAGATGATCTGGTTAAAAAAGCCGCTGAACAAATAGCTTCCGCTTTTTCAGCCAGGACGGTAGTAGTGGCGGGGCTTCACTGGGATGATCTTACGGAACATGAGGTGTCGGAAGTGGTAGAGATCGCTCAGGCCCTTTTTAAAAAAATAATCAAAGAGGAAAGAGATGGGAGCAAATGACAAACGCCTGGTCGTGGGTATTTCGGGAGCAAGCGGTGTAATTTATGGTCTTGAAATGTTAAAGCAGCTAAAGGAGCTTGATTATGAGAGTCATCTTATATTAAGCAATGCGGCCAAAAAGATTATATCAGTTGAAACGGAATATTCCGTTGATCATTTTGAATCCCTGGCGTCACGGATCTATCAGGAAGATGATATGACGGCGCCCATAGCCAGTGGCTCTTATATAACAATGGGGATGGTAATTATCCCGTGCTCCATAAAGACGCTATCTTCGATCACTCATTCATATAATAATAATCTGATGACCAGGGCCGCTGATGTACATCTGAAAGAGAGGAGGCCTTTGGTACTGGTTATAAGGGAGACACCTCTCCATTCGGGTCATTTGAAACTCATGTTGGGAGCTTCGGAAATGGGATCAATTATTTTGCCACCCATACCCGCTTTTTATCATAAACCAAAAAATATTTCGGATCTTGTTAATCAGACTATAGGAAAATGCATGGACAGCCTGGGAATCCCCAATGATATTTATCAAAGGTGGGAAGGTGTATAGGACTTTAACGGACTTTAGACGAGAAAAAAGAGTTTTGCCCAGTGAATCAAAGTGAATTGAAACCAGCCTTCACTAAGAAAATGGCATTATGCCCTTACGAACACCTTTTTATTTATCATATTAACGGTGTTGTCAGAGATGATGCAGAAGAGGAATTCGGTGAATCATTTATCGGAAGCTGGGTGGAAGATTCTTACTCATTTCTCTTTTTCAATGAACCTTCCCCTGAAGAGATTGATCAATTCCTTGGCCGTCACCGGAACCTTTCATTAATAGAAGATTACTGTTTCAGCTACGATCAATGGCAGGGAGGCGATCAGGATGTTGTGAAGGTGGAAAAACTGAGGATTATTCCTCCCTGGCGGGAATGTGCTTCTCAAGAAGATATGATAGACATCCTGCTCGATCCCGGCGTCGTGTTTGGTAATGCCCTTCACCCGACAACAAGAGATTGCTTAAAGGCGATTCTTATTGCTGCAGATGAAAAGAGCTTTAGTCATGTCTTAGACATCGGGACTGGGACCGGAATCCTTGCGCTGGCTGCAGCGTATCTTGGGGCGGCAAGTGTCATTGCTATTGACCTTAACCCTCTTTGTGTGAAAACCGCTGAATGGAATGTTGAACTAAACAGGATGGGAAACATAATAAAAGTCTTTGAAGGAGCCGCTGAAGAATCTATAGACGAGGAAGCGGATCTTGTTCTGGCAAACATTCACTATGATGTAATTCTGAAACTTCTTGAAAAAGAAGGTTTCAGGAACAAGAGAATAATTATCCTCTCCGGGTTGATGAGAAGCCAGGCAAGGGATCTGAAGTATCGTATAAAAAAGCATGATCTGGTCTTATTGCGCGAATGGGATCATGAAATGACTTGGCACACCATGATGATAGGCAGGAATGAAGATTATGACGCGTGAAGAAAAAATAGACATCCCCAAGCCCGAGGGGCATTACTGTTTTGCCTGCGGAACGGCCAATCCGATCGGCTTAAATCTGAAATTTTACAGAATGGGGGATGCTGTCTGCACTGACGTGACCCTTAGTAGAAATCATGTGGGGTGGGAGAATATCGCACATGGAGGCATTATATCAACAGTTCTTGATGAGGTGATGTCATGGACGATCCTCTATTTTAAGAGGGTGTTTTTCCTTACCAGAAAGATGGATCTAAAGTATATCAGGCCTGTTCTGGTCGAAATACCTCTAACGGTCAGGGGAAGACTTTTAAATACAGAAGATCCTAAAAAGATCTTGGCCGTGGGTGAGATGTTTAATAACGATGGCCAACTGCTGGCCAGGAGCAAAGGGGAATTCGTATCCCTGGTGAAGGAAGAGCTTACGTCCGTGCCTGAGAGTCTGAAGAAAGAGATGTTTTCCATGATAGAAGAGATGAACAAGGAGCCATAAATGGATATTGAGCAGATGAAAGTGGGTTTTATGGATGTTTTTTGTTATCTTGTAAGCTGTGAGAGGACAAAGGAAGCCCTTGTAATCGATCCTGGAGGTGATGAAGATAAGATTGTCGAAAGGATAAATCAGAAAAACCTGGACCTGAAGTATATTGTAAATACTCATGGTCATCCTGACCATATATGCGGTAATGCAAGGGTAAAAGAGTTGACGGGCGCCAACATCATCATGCATGAAGAAGATGACAGGATGTTTAACAGCCCTGAAGGGCGGCAAGAAGCAAGTCGGTCCGGATTCAGGCCAAGTCCTGATGCTGACATCACTGTTACAGACGGGGATGAGATATCAGTCGGGGATGTAAGGCTTACCGTGATCCATACACCGGGGCACAGCCCGGGAGGGATATGCCTCCTCGGCAACGGTAACCTGTTTACCGGAGATACCCTGTTTGTCGGGGCCATCGGCAGGACTGATTTCCCTGGTTGTTCACACTCCCAGTTCATGAAATCGATAAAGGATAGGCTGATGTCTCTGCCGGGAGAAACCATAGTATGGCCCGGTCATGACTATGGATACCGATCTTATTCAACGATTGAGGCCGAAAGGAATACCAATCCGTTCATACAATAAAATTCTGCCTTTGACAGAATTTTATTAATGCGGCTTCACCGCAAACCTTAGATCTGAAATTAAACGAGGGATTACTTGCTGGAAAAAAATGAGATAGAACCTGCAAGTGTCATCATTAATGAGGTTCAGCTTATCCTTGCTGAAAAAAGGACTTCACTCTCATCGTTGCGGACGGGTATCGCCGTGTTTGCCCTGCCTCTTTCCGTCCTCAGCGTCCTTGTCGCCACTTCCAAATATTATGATTTTATCCATGTCATTCATTTCATTGTTCCTTTGCTACTTATTTGCGTGGCACTTATCTTTTTGGGATCCTATCTCATAATAAGGGCAATTTTAAGGTTGCGCCGATATGACAGGCTTATCTTGGACATAAAGCGAAAACACAGCAAGATTGCAGAGTTTTTATATTAATCGGCACTGCATTGCTGTCAGAGAAAAACCATTTATATACAATAGTGTTGGCGCTATCTTTTACCAGTGCGGCTGGTTTCCTATGCGGGTGCCCATAACTTCAAGTGTGTCCGATACAACCATAAACACGTTGGGATCGATTTTCCTTGCCAGGGACTTGACTTGGGGGATATCCTGAAACGTAGTCACCGTGTAAATAATCTTCACTTCTCTTCCACTGAAGCCACCGTGCCCATCAAGAATTGTAACCCCTCTATTGATCTTCGCGATAATTTCCGTGGAAATTTTTTCCCAGTCAGGAGAAATGATAAATACTGCTTTTCTCTGACTAAGCCCTGTTACCACGAGATTCACGACAGAAGAATTCACATAGACATAGATCAGAGTGTAAAGCGCCCTATCCAGAGAAAAAAGAATAGCGCCTGCTAAGAGAATTGTGGCATTGAAGAAAAGGATGGTTGTTCCCAGGCGGACGGAAAACCGTTTCAGAAGAATAACCGAAAGAATATCCATCCCCCCGGCTGAACCTACGGACCTGAGAATGATCCCGGAGCCTACTCCCATGATAATACCTGCAAGGACGGAAGCCAGCATCTTGTCGTTGACAGGAATGGGTAATTTTGTCCAGGCCAGGGCTAATGAGAATATGATCATCCCGACGATGCTGTAAAGAAAGAACCGGCGACCCACATATATCCATCCAAGGGCAAAGAGCGGGATGTTGAGAATAAAGTAAAGCATGAATACCGAAAGAGAAGGAACCAGATAGTGGATAACGAGAGCCAGACCCGTGAATCCTGCTCCGAAAAATTCCTGGGGAATCAGTATCCCGTTCACAGAGATACAGCAGATGATACTTCCCACCGTGATGAGGGCAAGGTTCCATGCCACCTGTTTTACTTCGTTGGCGCTTGATCTGAAAAATCTGTTATTCAATTTGTCCCCTCATATCTAATGCAAAGTTATAAAGTCGTATCGGATTCTTCCTCAACAATGAGGCTCAGTCCGCGTATTTCTTTGACCTTTAAGGCGGCGCCCTTCTTAATAGGGGGGCTGCCCTTCGCCACCTCAGCCTTCCACAGTTCCCCGCGAACAAGTGCGTAGCCTGATGGATCCAGGAGTTGCTGCGCGATCCCTTTTTCCCCGACCATCTTTAGCGAGTTATCCTGCGAGCGGGTGTCGTAGGCCCTCCAGACAAAGGGAAAAAGGATGATATCTTTGATTACCCAGGCGGCTATAATAATATAAATATACCACACAGGGATGTTTATCCAATATTTGATTACTGTCAATATCAGGATAAGGGCTAAAAGACCGGGAACCTGGAAAAGAATGTATCTTAATAATATTTTCCCTGTCCAATAGTATGGGCCGCCTGTTTTTACCCTTGTCATTTCTTTATCCGTGTCAATACCATCCATTGAAACAATTTTTATTATAGCTTTTCAGGTGAAAAATATAAAGAGAATCCATCTCTCTTATTTTTTAAGCATGCCGGAGGTGTGGATCAAGACCTGATGGCTCAGGTCGAGACGTTTTATCGTAGAGGGAATCGATAGTTCTCCCTATTTAAAGAGGAGGGGCGGATGGTATTTGTCAACGTCATCAGGGACAGAATTTTTTTACATTTCTGAAAAATTTCTTTATAAATGAATAGATTAAGAATTCATAAAGGAGGCAAAAGCGATGACTGATTACAAGGTCGGCGATTCTGTTGAATATAAAGGGAAAAAATATAAGATCAAAAGTCTAAAGGAGGGAAAATGTCTGCTGGTAAACTATCCTTTTGCTGTCCCTGTAAAAGAGCTGAAGGCCTTAAATAATGAGTAAAGAAGAAGATTACCTGGATATTCTAAACTTTTTTATGCCTGTTTTACAGTTATTTGTAAAAATCCCACTCGATCGCCACCTTCGTGGAACTCTGCTCGAATCACTATGCGAAAGATGGATGCAATGATTCCTCTATTAGAAAAATGGAAGGTATAGTTTCCCCTTCAGAAAAGGGGGGAAAGAAAGCAGGTTCCCCCCTTTAGCAAAGGGGGGAAAGAAAGAAGGTCTCTCCCTTTAGCAAAGGGGGGAAAGAAAGAAGGTCCCCCCCCTTAGCAAAGGGGGGCAGGGGGGATTTGATAATGAAAGTTCTTTGGGCAGGGGCGTGGCCATTCGGAATGTGCCGATTAAGCGAAAAGGAGTATTTCACGAATTCAATATTTTAGGTGGGAAGAAGTTTGTAAAGGTAGATCATACGAACAGAAAGATTTTGGTTTGGTGTGTATCTTTTCATTTATAGCAGCTAGTTAAAGGTTATTGATAAAAATTATCAACCACGAGAAATTAATTCACTGGAAAGAAAATAAATTTCACGCAAAGCCTGATTAATTTTTTCATCACTTCATACAGCACTTTTTATACTTTTTGCCACTGCCACAGGTGCAAGGATCATTACGTCCCACGCTTTTAATTGGAATAAAAGGCTTTTTCAGATGAAAAGGGGCAATAGATATTAGAAAAATAAGTAACGCAAGAAATTGCCTCCCTCCTCTGTTCAGGAAATGATAGTAAAATAATTTGAAATGATCGGAGATTGAATTCACAGATGAAAAGGTCTCCATATCATTTATTATTGGATTTCTAAAAACAAAACCCCACTTCTCCAGATACGAGAAATGGGGTCCATTGTATTAAAGCTTTCTCCATCGTGAAACCCTCTTTTAAACAATGGTTAGCTACTCATTACATTTTTATATTACTATTTTTTTACTCCTCTGCTTCCAACATGTCAATTATAATTCCGGGGTTTTTTATCCGCCTTCGCAGAAGAACATGGGCTTGTCTGCCTACATCCAGGCAGGCCTGCCCGTGGATGAAGGCACAAATGTAAACAAAGCTACGGCGTGATGTCGCCCTCAGGTTTAGGTGGATAACCGCGGTGTTGCCGAAGGCGAAGCCGGGTAATATTATGGAACCAAGGGTTTACCCTTGGGGCTCTATTGTCGTGATAATGAACTCAGAGCCGGGGTGTCCTTCGAATATGTTCTTTGTCTATTGTTTCATCATAGATGGAAGAAACAGACTAATTTGTGGAAAAGCAATCAGGAAGATCAAACATATTACCATCAGGACGAAAAAGGGCAGAATACCCCAATAGACATCTATGAGACGGGCTTTAGTAGCCGCTTGGACTACATAAACGTTCATAGCAAACGGGGGGGTTATGGTTGCTATCTGGGATAATAAGGTTGTTAAAATTCCGAACCATATAAGGTCAATGCCACTTGCCGCCATGGCAGGCGCAACGATAGGTATCGTAAGCATGATCATTGCTAACTCATCCATAATTATGCCAAGGATGATATAAACAAAACTGATAATCACGATAATCACAACACGCGATGCATGAATACCCTCCATCCATTGACTAAATTCCGTCGTAAAGCCGATGGTGGAAATAAAGGTATTAAATATCATTGCCCCGATGGCAAGGGTGACAACGAAACAGGCAATGCGTGTCGTATCCTTCAGGGCGGAGATAAAACCCGCCATTGTCATTCGTCGTCTTATTAGAGCAATAACAAGAGCGCCGGAGGCGCCTATGGCCCCTGCCTCAGTAGGGGTAAAGATACCAAAGTATAAACCTCCAATAACAAATAAAAAAAGAACGAGCATACTTGCAGCGCCCTTGAGTGCAAGCAGTTTCTCTTTGATCGGAAAGGATTTGCCTCCAGGGCCTAACTGGGGATTCCGTCTGCACATAATGGCTATCCCTATTATGAAGATAGCGGTCAGCAATATCCCGGGAAGTATGCCGGCCAGAAAGAGGTCAGCTATAGAGGTTTGCGTAAGAAATCCATATATTATTAACGCATTGCTTGGTGGAATAAGAATGCCCAGGGTACCCCCGGAAACGATCGCGCCTGTCGCCAGACGCGGGCTGTAGTGAGACTTCTCCATTTCAGGATATGCTATGGTTGCCATAGTTGCGGCTCCGGCTATACTGGAGCCGGTACACGCCGCAAAACCGGCACAGGCTAAGATGGTTGCTTGAGCTAATCCTCCCTGATATCTGGCAAACCACTTACGGGCAGCATCAAAAAGCTCATTGCTTATTCCGGATAAGAATGCAAACATGCCCATAAGAACAAACAAGATAAGACAGACAAAAGATTCCATACTTGCCCAGGTATAAGGAGCGGAACCCAGCGTCTCTAATGCTGCGTTGATACCTCTGCTCCATGCCATACCAAAAAAACCGATTACGGCAAATGAAATAGCTATGGGCAGTCCTATGGCCATGAGTACGAAACAAGCCAATACGCTTATCATGCAAATCTCAAAAGAACCTATCTTAAACCTCCTTTCTTACTCAGATCATAAAAAAGGCAGATAATTTCATAAATATATTCAAGACAAAGAATAAAAGCTCCGAAGGTAACCAATAGCTGAAATGGAGCGAGGGGTATCTGGACAGTTGGCACCAGGTAACCTATTTCCCAGCATCTTATAGCTATGTTTCCTGATTGCCAGGCGATTGTGCCGAAAACGGCCAGAGATATAAGCAATACTATAAGCTCTGCTGCTACCTGTGCAATATGGGGAAGTTGAAAAACGACAAAATCTATAGTTAAGTGTCCCTTCTTTGATTGTACATAAGCCCAGCTTAAAACAACTATCCCAACCACCAAGATAGAGCTGATTTCTCGCGCCCCGGTTATCGGCCTGTTGAGAAAGTATCTCCCCAGGACATCAGCAGTGCCGAGAATCATTAATAGAACAAGCATGATCCAGCTTATGCGATGAACTATTGATAATACATTCTTAAACCCGACGTCGATTGCTTTTAATATCCTGGGGAACATTTATGCGTAAGGACTCTCAATTAATTTTTTAATTGCCAGGTGTGTATCCTACAAACGGCTTCTCTACTCCGGCTGCTTTCAGCAATGAATAGAATTCGGCAAGCATTTCTTTTGGTTTCAATCCCTTGGCTTCCTTATCAGCTATCCATTTGGTCCAGATAGGGGCTAAAAGCGGGTCCATCTTGCTTAATTCTTCCGGCGCCAACTTGTCTATCCGGCCAGCCTCTTCAATTTTCTTTCTCCCTATAATTTCTTCAGCCTCCGCTCTCTTGGCGGCTTCTATTGTATACTTCTCATTAGGATATGACATTTCGTCAATAATTTTCTGGATATCTTTAGGTAATTTTTTATAGCTGTTTAGATTCATAGCGGCACAAAGCAGACCGGCGGACATGTCCATTTCTGTAACATATTTCACAACCTCATGAAATTTAAATGGGATAACCGCCATATACCCACCCCACATTCCATGTATGGTACCCTTTTCCAATGCTCCATAAACTTCCATTACGGACATAGTTACAGGCACGGCGCCTAAAGCCGACATTGCTTCGGTTAGTGGGGGGCTGAAAGTTCTTATCTTTTTATTTGCGAAGTCTGCAATGGTAGTAACTGGTTTATCATGCCAGAATATTACCGCACCGCCCCCAATATGAGGCCAGATTAACTTGACTTTATCCCATGCCTTATCAACGTAACCTTTTTTAAATAATGATAAAATAGCTTTAGCACCAGCCACACCGTTCGGCAACATACAAGGAAGAGCTGTCACTTCAGCATAGGGGAATACCCCTGTCACTAAATATGGCTGGAAAAATATCATATCACACGCACCGGCAACCAGCTTGTCATATAATTGCGGAGCCGGCGCCAGAGCACCGCCCAATGAGAGCTCAATCTCAACTTTGCCGCCACTACTCTTCTTCAAATCTTCAGCGAATGCCTGCATCGCTTCCGTTGAATAATCCCTTGGGGGCGTGAAGGTTGCCCACAGGAGCTTAATTGGTTTAGCTGCCGGCTCAGCATAACTTAAAATTCCAGAATTAACGACACACAGGATTACTACTGTCAATACAATTAAAAAAAATTTAAACATTTTCTTTCTGGTATCCATATTCTTTCTCCTTTTAAAATTTTATTTTTTGTAATTCTGTGGCCTGACTATGCTATCCATGGGCATTTTCAGTCTGGATCCTGCGGTCGCGATGCAGGATGACAGGCAAGCTTGCCATGGACCATATCTATGTTGGCAGGATAATAAAAAGTTGCTTTCAATGAACCGGTTTTATAACACCTCATAATTATATATGAGGGTAGTTTAATTGCAATAAATAGTTGGTCTGCTCGTCAAAATTCGTTGAATATCTTAAGGTAGTCTTTGGGTACAGTCAATTATTTTGTGTGAGGTTGTTTTTTCCAATTTAAGAGAAAGGAAAGCCTTCAGAAATTTCAACAAATTATTTCCCAGGTTTCTTACTTCTTGGAATCTCCTCCATACATCTTCCCAGGGCCTGCGGAATAATGAAAAATGGGCCTATCCACTCGAAGGACACGCAATGGACAATGACTGACTCCGGCGGGAATAAAGGCCATAAAACTGTTGGTAATGAGATACTTTTCATCCTCAATCCAAAATTCAACCTCTCCTCCCAGATCATATACATCATCGGGATTGGTCCCGGAGAAACCGATAACCTCATCAAAATCATGAACATGTGCATCGACACCATTTTCAGCCGCCTTAAAGAACCATGCGGTAGCCATGTAAAACGCGCCTTTCACAACTTCGTCATCAAGATACAGCACCCTCTTTCTCACATCTTCCGGAGGCATCTTCTCCACAAATTCACCCCTCTCATTTGGTTTGGGATTTTTGACGATGTACTTTTCATACTTTAATTCTCCCATTTCACTTCCTCCTTTTGTATATAACGGCACGCTCTTTAATATTTAAACAATTTCTTTTTCAAGAGAATAATGACATTCCTTTACAATTGTTTCTCCACGCTCAACAGAAAAACCGACATTGGCTATACTCATCTCTAATCTTTTAGCTAGGGTTGTCTGGGAAACACCTAATTCCCTGACAGCCAAGAAACATAAAAGACTTCTTGCTGTGACTTTTATAGCCTGACGACCCTTTGCGAAAACCTCTTCCTTCTTTATGCACAATACTTCCGAAACTCGCTCCGCTATCAAATCCAGATTGTAGCCCTTCCTCTTAAGCTTATGTCTGCGTTCATAATGTTCTTCAGATTGAGAGATGATTGAATCAACAAAATTCGAGTCTCCTAATATTCTCTCGTCGCTCATAACATGAACACCACTTTTTAATACTTCTCGGGCTTCGGTCCAACCACCAAGACTGCGGATCAATCCACCACCGGTTAATTCTTCTTTTCGACCTTGCTTAAAACCTGATTTAACAAAGGCTTCATATGCCTTCCTCGCTTTAGCCTTACTACTTCCAAAATAGCCAAGAATATAATCCGTGTCCTGCCAGTCCCTTTTTATTTTACCCGTTAAAGCACTGTGACCACAGTATTTAAAGCTTTCTAATTCATTGAGGGTTTGGATCATTCCAGCCCTAATCGGATTTAGGTGAATATACCGGACTAATTCCCGGAGATATATCTCTTCCTGGCAGATAATAGATTTATAACGGTTCTGAAACAGTTGACCACGTCTCCCATGCCGATGATTAAATCCAATAACATATCCGGTAAGGAGCCTGCTCATGAGCCTTGATAATGGTTCAATTCCGGTACGAAACAGAAAGTGGGCATGGTTGGACATGAATACCCAGGCATAACATTTTATCTGCATTTCCGGGCAGAGATTCTCAAGCCGTTTGAGGAGATCCTGGCGATCTTTATTGCTATGAAAAATTTTCCGTCCTTCTATTCCGCGAATTATGACATGGTGCAGAATATCGGGAGCATCTAATCTGGCTACCCTAGGCATATCATGCTTTTAACCTCGATAAGTTTGAGTGTCAACTAAATAATTAAAGAGCGTCCCGCTACTTAGTCTGTCGGACTTTGGCCGACAGACTGCTGTAAAGATTTTAAAAACGATTTTATTTTAAAAAGTTATATTGTATCATTTCCAGGCTGTGATAAATTTCGATCATATTCAGACGGTATCGAAAGGGAAAATTGGATCGCTTATAACAGAGCTTTCCAAAGATAAATTGGAGCAAGTGCGGAATGCTATAGAATTTGCACTGGATTTATGAGAGGATTTTTTTGCTGCATATCTTTGTAGATGCTGACGCGTGCCCGGTCAAAAAGGAGGTGTATCGCGTCGCTAGCCGGTTTAATCTGCGTGTCACGCTGGTGGCTAACTCGTGGATGAGGGTTCCTGATGAACGATGGATTATTCTTGAAGTTGTAGGTGATGGTCTGGACGAGGCAGATGACTGGATTGTCGAGCATGTGCAGCCTGATGACATTGTGGTTACCGCGGACATTCCGCTTGCAAGCCGATGCCTGAAGGAAGGCGCGCGCGTCATTGGTCCGACCGGGAAGCAGTTCACGGATGATAATATCGGTCAGGCTGTCGCTACCCGGGAACTGCTGTCAGGACTTCGTGACGCAGGAGAGATAACGGGAGGGCCTCCGCCGATAAAGAAACGTGACCGGTCACGTTTTCTTCAACAGCTTGACGAAGTGATACAATCGATCCGTCGAAAATCATAGACCCTTGATGCTCAAAGATTCAACTGAAAAGATTGCGCTGATTCCGTAGGGTCATGCCCGCATAGGAGGGCATCCAGTAGTTTATGCAACATCTCATGAACCTGGAATCCCGCCTGTTCGACAAGCTCACGGCCTTGAGCAAAGTCGAAAGGCTCCGCGGGCATGACAGAATGGGGATTAATCCCGCACAAAACTGTTGAATGGCTTAGTATATAGGAATATTTCCATGGACGAAACAATGCTGTTTACGGATGGAAGTTTTAACTCTCAGTCAAATATCGGATACGGGGCTTATCTTGCCGTATCTGAAAGAGGACTTGCGCTGGATCTCTTGAGGCCACGCGTGAAGGTGAGGAGGTTTGAGCAAACATCCTCAGCAAGACTGGAATTGCAGACTTTAATATGGGGGCTGGAAGATATCCAGGCATTGAAGAACAGGGTAATTGTCTTTACGGATTCTCAAAACATCATGGGTTTGAATGGAAGACGTGAGCGGTTTGAGAAAAGTGGGTTTCGTTCCAAGGGGAATAAGCTACTCAAGAATTTTGATCTGTATCAGGAATTTTTCAGGATGACCGATCAGATAGACTGTGAATTTATCAAGGTGCGCGGACACCGGGTCTCAAATCAAAAAGATGAAATTGACAGGCTTTTTACACTTGTGGACAGGGCTTCAAGGAATGCGCTGAGAGGAGATAACAGGTGATCTTTTAGTATTTCCGGTATGAAATTCTTTAGACAGGATTAAATCTGTTCTTCATTTCTAGAAGAAACGAAGAAATAAAGTTCTACAATATTTTTTCAAAATCCCGCTCGATCCCTTTTTACGAAAGGGGGGGGAGAGGGATTTGATGAAGAGGATTTGAATAAATTAGAAGTTTAGAGCGGGGGGTAATTTCGAATCAGAAGAACGGCTTTTAGGGTTGGTTGGGGCAGCTACTTCCTCGCCGATTGATCGAAAAGGTGTTTTTCACTGTTTTATTTTTTCTGGAGTAAATTCTTTCGTTTTTGCATAATCACTAATTCTAAGAGAGGAATCAGAATAAATCATTCAGCAAGAATCGGAGG
>JAFGDF010000003.1 GCA_016932235.1 Deltaproteobacteria bacterium
AGATGTCTATAATCAGAAGGATGCTGAAGGGTTTATCAGATTGAATGCGCTTCGACTCAAGATCTATAATTTGATGAAAAAAGGAAACGCAAATGACTAAAAAAGTGTGGGGCGGCCGCTTTCGTGAAGACATTAATGAGATCGTCGATGAATTCAATGCCTCCATAGATTTTGATCGTCGACTTTACGCTCAGGATATTGAGGGCAGCATTGCCCATTGCCGCATGCTGGCCAAACAGAATATTATCACCGAAGAAGAGGCATCAGAGATCATAGGCGGACTGGGTGAAATAAAGAGAGAGATCGAAAGAGGTGAAGCCCTTGCTCAAGAAGGCCATGAGGATATTCACTCCCTTGTGGAAAAAACCCTAATTGATAAAATAGGGTTTCTCGGAGAAAAAATACACACTGGAAGGAGCCGAAACGACCAGGTGGCCCTTGATATGAGGATTTATGTGAGAGAGGCTATCTGGAGGATCGTTGATTTTATCAGCGATTTACAGAAAAGTATTGTCGATTTGGCCGAAAAAAATCAGGATATTATAATGCCCGGATATACCCATCTCCAGCCTGCCCAGCCGGTCCTTCTGGCCCATCATCTGCTGGCCTATTATGAGATGTTGAAAAGAGACAGACAGCGCTTCGACCAGGCCCTTCAGAGGGTTAACATATCTCCTCTGGGCAGTGCCGCCCTGGGAGGGACAACCTTTCATCTGGATCGAAAGATGGTTGCCGATGAATTAGGATTCAACACTATTTCCGATAACAGCATGGATGCGGTTAGTGATCGTGATTTTATCCTGGACTACATATATGCCTCTTCTTTGTTTATGATGCATTTAAGCCGGCTTAGTGAAGAGCTTATATTATGGTCCAGCCGCGAATTCGATTTTGTAATTCTGCCCGATGCCTTTTGTACCGGCAGCAGTATTATGCCCCAGAAAAAAAATCCTGATGTTCTCGAACTCACCAGGGGCAAGACCGGCAGGGTATATGGAAATCTTATGGCCCTTTTGACGACAATGAAAGCCCTTCCCCTGACATATAATAAGGATATGCAGGAAGACAAGGAATCCCTGTTTGATACGGTTGATACCGTGGAAAAGTGTTCAACTGTAATAAATCTGCTTCTTAAGGAGATATCCTTCAATGGCGATGCCATGAAAGCGGCCTCACAGAAAGGATTTCTCATGGCCACTGATCTGGCGGACTACCTTGTAAAAAAAGGAGTCACATTCCGGAAGGCACATGAAATCGTAGGGAAGATAGTCCTTTTTGCTATTGACAAGGAAAGATCTCTGGAAGAGCTCTCTCTGGCCGAATTAAAGGGATTTTCCAGACAAATCACCAAAGATGTCTATGACTGGTTAAAACCTTCCTCGGCTATAGAGAAAAGGAATCTTCCGGGGGGCACCGGTACGGAGGCGGTGGTAAAAATGATATCAAAGGCAAAAAAGGAGATTGGATCATGAAAGGATTTCATTCTATCTCCTGTTTGGTCATCGTTATAATGCTTGTCTCCTTTATGGGGTGCGGGAAAAAAGCTCCTCCCCGATATGTAGAACCCTTAAAAAACGGGGCACTGGCAACTGTAAAAATAGATAGGACATAGAAGAAAGACAGCGTGACCGAAGATTCTTATAGAAAGCGATCGAGCTTTTATAATTCCGATGATTGCTGAAGGATGACCACTAAATAAAAGAGAGGTAATCATATTCATGCATCATTTTCAGTACCGTGATAACGAACTATATTGCGAAAAAATCCCTGTAGCGGATATCGCCGCCAATGTGAAGACACCTTTTTATCTCTATTCACATGCCACATTGAAAAGGCACTTCAATGCGTTTGATGATTCCTTTAAGGGGTTGAGGCATTTAACCTGTTTTTCCATGAAATCCAACTCCAGCATGGCCATTCTCCGTCTCTTCTCCAGGGAAGGCGGGGGTGCGGACATTGTTTCGGGAGGTGAACTTTATCGCGCTCTGAAGGCAGGCATCGATCCCGGAAAAATCGTCTATTCCGGTGTGGGAAAGACAGAAAAAGACCTGGAATACGCCCTCAACTCGGATATCCTTATGTTCAATGTGGAATCATCCCAGGAACTGCTTTTGATAGATGCGATAGCTGAAAGACTGGGCAAAAGGGCGAGGGTGGCCATCAGGATAAATCCCGATGTCGATCCCAAAACTCATCCCTATATCTCGACCGGTCTCAAAAAGAACAAATTCGGAATCGATATCAAAAATGCGGTGGATGAATATAAAAGGGCTTTGAACTTAAAAAATCTCGATGTCACTGGTGTCTCCTGTCACATCGGTTCACAGCTTACCATGGTAAGTCCTTTCATGGATGCCATCAAAAAGCTGAAGGGATTGATAAGTCTTCTTGAAGATAACAATATCCATATAAGGTACCTGGATCTGGGAGGAGGTCTGGGTATTACATATGACAAAGAAGAACCTCCCCTGCCTCTCGAATATGGTGAGGCCATAAAGACGGAACTGGGTAAAACCGATCTGACCATTATACTGGAGCCGGGTCGGGTAATCATGGGAAACGCCGGCATTCTCGTAACAAAAGTATTATATACAAAAGCGGGTGAGGAAAAATTTTTTATTATTGTGGACGCGGCAATGAATGACCTCATGCGGCCGACCTTATACGGTTCTTATCACGCTATTCAACCGGTCAAACAGGTGGAACGGCCGAAAATAAGGGCCGATATTGTAGGGCCCATATGCGAATCCGGTGATTTCCTTGCAAAGGACCGGGAAGTTGATTCTTTTGAGCAGGGCGATTTAATCGCGGTTATGAGCGCCGGGGCATACGGTTTCAGCATGTCTTCCACCTATAACTCCAGGCCGCGGGTTGCCGAAGTGATGGTAAAAGACGATTGTTATTATATAATCAGGGAAAGAGAAAGCTATGAAGATTTGATCAACGGCGAGATAATCCCTGACTTTCTCCTGTGATAACAAGGTGAATGGATACAAATGACGGAATTCTGGAAAATGAACGGCAGCGGCAATGATTTTATCCTTATAGACAACAGGGACGGGAAATTCTCTGAAGAGGGAATGAAACATCTTGCAATAAGGGCATGCAGGAGGAGGGAGTCTGTAGGCGCCGATGGAATGATATTCATTACCAACTCGGATATCCATGATTTTGCCTGGAGATTCTTCAATGCAGACGGCAGCGAGGCTGAAATGTGTGGGAACGGCGGGCGATGTGTCGCGCGGTTTGCCCGTCTGAACGGCATCGCCCCGCAGACCATGACTTTTGACACCCTCGCAGGCCCTGTATCAGCATCGGTCGCCGACCGGATCGTCAAGATCCTTATGCCCGCTCCCTCTGGTTTAAAAAAGGATCTCGACCTGCCTCATGAAAAGGGGTGGATCAGCGTGGACTTTATCAATACCGGCGTCCCCCATGTGGTGGTTCAGGTGGAGAGACTTAAAGACCATCCCGTCTTTGACCAGGGGAGGGTTATTCGGAATCATTCAATGTTTTCCCCTGGAGGGACAAATGCCAATTTCATGAGTATCGACGGACCTTCTTCCATCAGGATCAGGACATATGAAAGGGGCGTTGAGGATGAGACCCTTGCCTGCGGGACAGGCGCGATGGCCTCCGCCCTTATCGCGAATATCAGGGGCGGGTTACCCTCTCCCGTAAGTGTTACCACTTCTGGGGGCGAGGAGCTGAAGATATACTTTGAGAAAAGCGCTGAGACATACGGCAGGGTCTGGCTTGAAGGAAACACTTCAATCGTGTATAAAGGAAGTCTCCATGAAGAGGCACTGTAAATCTTAAATAACCGGGAGATATCATCATGTTTAAAGGATCTATTGTGGCAATCGTCACGCCATTCAAGGATGGTCAGGTGGATGAGGAAGCTTATAGGGAACTCATCGAGTTTCAGATAGAGGGAGGAACCAGCGCCATTGTCCCGTGCGGAACGACCGGTGAATCTGCGACCCTTAACTTTAAAGAGCACCACAGAGTTATTGATATCGCAGTAGATGCGGTTAAAAAAAGGGTCCCGGTCATTGCGGGAACAGGCGGCAACAGTACAAGCGAGGCTATTGAACTCACGGAGCACGCAAAAAGTGCGGGAGTGGACGCAACCTTGCAGGTCACCCCCTACTATAACAAACCCAGCCAGGAGGGGCTGTACCGTCATTTTAAAGCCATTGCTGAAGCCGTTCCCTTGCCCCAGGTACTTTACAATGTCCCGGGCAGGACAAGTGTCAATATGCTTCCGACTACAGTTGCCCGTATTGCCGAACTTTCCGAGGTCGTTGCAATCAAGGAGGCCTCGGGCGACCTTGGACAGATGGCCGAGATCATGCGTCTGGCAGGAGATAAAATTACCCTTCTTTCCGGAGACGACAATGTGACATTACCCGTGCTGTCAATCGGGGGAAAAGGTGTCATATCTGTAGTTGCAAATATCGTCCCCGGTGATACAGCCGGGATGATAAGGGAATGGGAACAGGGCAATCCGGACCGGGCGAGAGAAAGCTTCTATAAGATACTGCCGTTATGCCAGGCAATGTTTTATGAAACAAATCCCGTACCGGTAAAAACCTCCCTGGCCTTAATGGGAAAGATCCGGGAAGAGCTGAGACTTCCCCTTGCACCGATGTCCCAGGACAACCTGGAAAGGCTGAAAAAGGCCCTTGCGGATTACGGGCTGATATGATTGGAGCTTCTCAGAATAGATACCGCATGGAGAAAGACAGTATGACCGGAAATCTCCATTGTGAGCGATTGAGGTTTTATTTTTCCGGAATTGCGAGGTTAAAATGATAAATGCCATAGTAGCAGGGGCAGCGGGCCGAATGGGGAAAAGGATCATTAATATGATCCATCAGGACGAAGATATGGAACTGGCCGGAGCCTTTGAGCACCCGGACAGTCCTTTTGTGGGCCAGGATCCAGGCCGGGTTGCAGGAATTGGAGATTCCGGCATCAGGATTGCCGGCTCCATTCATGATATGCCGGATTCCGGGGATGTCATAATAGACTTTACCCTTCCCCAGGCTACCCTTGAAAACATCAGGGCCGCATCTTCCAAAGGTTGCGCAATGGTCATCGGAACGACCGGGTTAACAGGCGATACCCTCCGGAAGGTTGAGGAAATTGCAAAAACAATCCGGTGTGTCATGGCCCCCAACATGAGTGTGGGTGTGAATGTCATGTTTCGTATTGCAGCAGAAATGGCAGGGATCCTCGGTAAAGATTTTGATATCGAAATCCTTGAAGCGCATCACAGGTTGAAAAAGGATGCGCCCAGCGGAACCGCCGTCCGTTTGGCCGATATCCTTGCAAAAGCAACCGACAGAGACCTGGCAAAAATAGCTGTATATGAGAGAAAAGGGATTATAGGAGAAAGGACTGATCAGGAGATAGGCATACAGACGTTAAGAGCCGGAGATATAACAGGGGACCACATGGTAATGTTCGGTGGTACAGGTGAAAGGCTTGAGCTTATCCATCGCGCCCATAACAGGGATAATTTCGCCAGGGGAGCGATAAGGGC
>JAFGDF010000084.1 GCA_016932235.1 Deltaproteobacteria bacterium
GATTCACCCGGGCCCATAACCTTTTCCTTCGGTTTCTGGTATGTAAAGCTGAATGACTCAATAGATGGTGTACCGAACTCCTTTATCTTCATGTAATTGGAGCCCACGTACTCGGGGATGATCCAGGTTGCCCCTTCGGCAAATATTTCGGGCATGAGATATCGGTTACCTACTCCCCGGTCAAGACCCTGAGCAAGAAGAAAATGGGCGCCCCAGCGATTACCTGAGTATTTCATCAGGCTCAACTCCCCAACAGGACGGTCATCAAGGTACCAGTGGCCCGTCATCCGCAGGGTCTTATTTCTGACGCCAAGGAGTTCGTCCTGCCAGTACATGAGGTTGCCGTCGCCCATAGGCTGATTTTTCCAGAAGTCCAGGTGGACATCCTTACGCACGATGGTAGTTGATCTGAAAGAGGTCAAATAGGCCTTTTCCCCAAGCATGTAGAACTCTTCTCCTGACAAAGACCGGATATTGCGGGAGTTGCGGGAGCTGTAGCAGAGACCCGCGGGGGGTATGACAATTTTCCCGTTTCTATAGTCCACGTAGCTGCCCCGGATAAAGATGCTTTCAGCGGAAATCAACCTGGTCCTTTTCCTGTCGCGAGTGTATTTTCTCATCAGGCCACTGAGCCTCGGCACAAAAGGGGCGGTGTGATCCGGTTCATAAAAGGAGCTGTCTGATATTACCTTCGGGTAAGAGGTAAAGTGTGATCCCTCTACCACGGTTCCGAAAGAGGGATCCGCCAGCCGGGTCAGAAAGGTTTTTTCGAGTACTGGCTCGAGCACGGGCGACGATCCAACGAAAAAGTCGATATTGTGACGACCGTCCTGGGGCCAGAAGACCATATTATCCGTGCGCATAAGGTAGTAGTCACGCAGATACTGTTCCCGAACCACATCCCCGTCGAACTTGCCGGCCACGACCTTGAATGCAGGACGGTTCCAGATGTCTGACCATTTTACCGGGCCGGTGTAGGCATCGTTATTATTATCAAAGGTGATACTGTCTGCATTTTCAATAAGGAGCCGCTGGAGCATCCCGGTCATCATATTGGGCTCCAGAAGTACATTGTATCGCCTGTCCAGGGGCCAGGGCTCGCCGTGCCGGACATTGATAAGATTGCGATAGATGACGAAATTCAGGACTCCCTGCTGGAAACCGTGGGACTTGCCGGTGGACCAGGGAACAAAATCAGAGTACTTCAAAAAGGATGGATCCACCACGATCTCAATACGGATGTCCAGTTCAGGGATAGTCAGATGATACTTATCCTTTTCCGATTCTACGCTCTTGTAGCCCTGAGCGGTTACGGGCTTAATGAGTTTTTCAGCATACACCTTGCCACCGGTAAAACTTGTAACCCTTACCAGAAATCCATCAGGCCTTCGGAATGCGTAAATGCGCTTGTTAAAATAGAGCCGGTAGTCATCCTGGCGGACATCCAGAACTATGGGACGATGCATGGAAAAGGTGGCTTCAGATATCCATGGGAATTCGATGGACTCGAACTCGACCTGTTCCTCGGTGACCTGTCTGGCCACAAAACGAGTGGCCCCGTAGATATATTCATGGTCCAGATGAAATTTATCAAGCTGTTCTACATAACCCTCCCCCATTTCCAGGTCAAGCGCTTCTTCACGATCCGCAAAGACGCTGGCAATTGGGAACTCAAGGGGCCATCCGCCGGATGGGGAGATAAGGGCCAGTTCCGCATAAGGTTTTTCAAAATGATCTGTGGCATAATCGTACCACATTCGGTAACCCGTATCCTTAACCGGCGCTTTCCTGCCCCCCTTGACCTTAAAATCCTTTACCTCACGCCTGCCTGATACAAGGTCTACCAGATAGGTGTGCTCTCCGAGTACCAGAAAGGGGTCCCTTCTGAAGGGCGAGGCATCACCGCTTGTCTCGGAAATATAAAAGAGGCCTCCGGCAGGCACGGTTGCCCGGCCTTCGGATATATCGCTTCCCCGCAATACAACAGCCTCGGAAAGACTCTTTTTCTGGCCCAGATTATTCCTATAGGACTTGTTTCGAAGACCGGGAAGAAAGGGCAAAAAGGTCATATCCTCTGCCGGTTCCAGACCGTGAGGGTCTTCCAGTGCGTGAGCGAGACTAAAATATCCGTCTGCCGCGATTAAAATCGTGGCGAATACAAAAAAACACAGGAAATATTTCCGAAAATATATAGGCATTATGGTTATTGATCCTTTAATATTATAAGAGTTTTATTATCGGATTTATTCTCAAAAAAACCTACCCTGACTCCTCTTTTCAAAAAGGGTGACTGAAGTTGGCGCCCATCTTAAGAGATGAATTATCCCCCCCCTTTTCCAAAGGGAGGTCAGGGGGATCTTGTTTTTATTTTATTTCGTCTACAAAAAACGTACCACTCTTTTAATATATTGTAATATTTGGTAAAATTTTAATGACCCCTATCAAGTGCCGGACTTTAAGAAAAAAGTGTGCAGATTATCGCACATCAGTTCGGATATTTATGCTATAATTCGCACGGCCCCTATCACACTTTAAGAATTATATATCAAAATGATATCATATTAATCTGACCAAGAACAACCGATATCAAATAGTGCCCATCCGGAAACAGGCGGTTTCCGGATGAAGCTTTCAGATTTCAGCCATCAGCTATCAGCCAACCATCTGTTTTTAAAGCCGTTAACTGATAGCTGATAGCTGAGTGCTGATAGCGTGAATCGAAAAATGTAGGGTTTATAGATGCGCATTAGGTATGCTGGACAGAATCGTAAAAAAGAGGTAAATGAAATAAATAACCCTTTGTTGGTTTCGGAAATATGAAAAACACATTTTTTATCGCTCTCTTCCTGGCAATTTTCATTGCCGCGGGAGTCTTTGCCGGCGAAAGAAAAAGCCTTCGTGTGGGAGTTCGTCCGGCGGCCCCACCTTTTTGTTTTATTTCAAAAAAAGGTGACGAGGTAGGTCTTCGGGGAATAAATATCGATATCATGGTCCAGATAGAGCGTTATTTAAAAGTCAGGATGAAGTATATAAGCTGCACAGGGATTGAACAGAGGCAACAATGGCTTACCGAGGGTCACATCGACGTTATGGCCCTGGTGACTTCGGAAGAATCAAAGTCAGGGGATATAAGATATATCCCCGTGGATCTGTCCCTGAATCGCCGTCTTTTCGTTCATGAATCCCGCAAGAACATTGTCTGCTGCAGGGATTTAGGCACCAGCCGGGTGGTAACAATAACCGGTGACTCATATCAACCTTTTGTCAATGATGTTGAGGAAAAAAATCTGATCGTGGTGCAGACACCCCTTGAGGCCCTTCAATTGCTGGATAAGGGACTTGTGGATGCCTATCTTGCTCCTTCAGAACTGATTGCGCTATATCTCATTCAAACGGAGAAACTGGAACATGTGGTCAGGGTTGGGATGGTCCTTGAGACGATACCCCTGGCAATGGGCATCAGGGCGGATGACCAGCAGCTTTTTGAAGCATTGACAATGGCAATGGAACGTATAACGCGTTCAGGCACCATGCAATTGATAAAGGACAAGTGGTACGGTGTTTCACTTAAACCGCCCTCATGGCGCATATATACCAGAGCGATCATTATCTCGCTTTCGGCCGTCGTCTTCATTATACTTGTTGTTTTTGCCTGGAATTTCCAGCTTAAAAGAAAGGTCCGGAAGATCACAAAGGATCTCCAGACCTCTGAAAAGAAATACAGGGACCTGATTGAAAATTCGCCGGACATGATCTTTGTCGTGGACCGGGCGGGCAGGATTGAGATCGCGAACAAAGAGGCGCGTGGTATTATGTCCGATTTTTTTTATGAAAATAAAAAACACTATCTGGCCGAGCTTGTTGTGCCTGTGGAAAAGGTCGAGCTTGAGGAATTTTTGGCCACCGTATTTGAAGATCAGAACGGATCAAGACCGTTCCATTTCCTCTCCACAAACGATGAGGTCAGAGACATGGATGTGGCTGCGATGCGCATTCCGACCGATGTAACTGCCGAGGAAGATATGGTCTGTTTTTTTGCCAGGGACGTGACCGAGCGAAAACGGATTGAACAGGAACTTATCCAGGCGGACCGCCTTGCCACCATAGGCAAAATGGCCGCTGGTGTGGCCCATGAGATAAACAACCCGATCGGCATCATGCGGACAAATATCGAGTTTATTCAGGCCCGGGGATGGTTTGCGGCAGAAGCAAGGGAGTTTGTGGAATCCATCCGAAGGAATACGCTGCGCGCCGGCAAGATCACCCAGGATCTCCTTGCCATCAGCAGGCCCAAAACCCCGGAGATGACCGAAGTGGACCTGTCACAACTGGTTGATTTGACCCTGGCCATCCTAAGCCACCAGCTCAAGCATATTGAAGTCGATTTTATCAAGTCCCGGATCCCCGTATTTGTGAAAGGAGATAGAAATCTCCTGCAACAGGTTCTTGTTAATGTATTCCTGAATGCCATTGCAGCCATGAAGGACATTCCGGGAAAAAAGATACTCATTACATTTTGCGCCCCGCCCGGGGAGGGCGCAACCTGTCTTCGCATAGAGGACAGCGGCAGGGGCATCCCCAGAAAACACCTCAATGAGATTTTTGAGCCTTTTTTTACCTTCGGCAAAAAAGAGGGTTTTGGTCTTGGACTTTTTATCTGCCGGCGCATTATTGAAAATCATGATGGTATGATATTTGCTGAGTCAGAAGAAGGGAGGGGCGCACAGATCATAATCGAACTGCCTCTTGTTGAGGACAAGGACCAGACATCGGTCCGGACCTTTATTGGGGAGGTTATGGATGAAACCCAAAATATTGATAATCGATGACGAGCCGGAATTTTTACACGTATTGAAGAGTTATTTTTCCTTTGAGGGGTATGAAGTGTTCACGGCCGGTTCGGCCGAAGAAGGCCTCAAGCTCATAGGCCAGACCTTTTTTGACGCCGTGGTAACGGATATGGCCATGCCGGGTGGGAAAAGCGGTCTGGATCTTCTCAGGGAAATACGTCAGACTGATGGGATACTGCCGGTTATCATCATGACAGGAGTAGGAACTATTGAGAGCGCCGTAGAGGCGATCCAGATAGGGGCCTTCCATTATGTAACAAAGCCCTTCAACACACAGGAACTGGAAATCATGGTGAGGCGGGCAACGGAGAGCGGCCGCATGCACAGGAGGCTTGCACAAGCGGACTCAAATGGAAATGCCGAAAGCGGTCTGATAACCGGGCACAACCGCCAGATACAGGATATACTACAGGTCATAGACAAGGTGGCTGATTCCGACGCTCCGGTGCTTCTCCTGGGTGAAACAGGAACAGGGAAAAGCATGTTTGCAAGACGTATTCACGATAAGAGCATGCGACGGCAGAGGCCTTTTTTGACAATTGACTGCGCGGCACTGGCAGAAACCCTCCTGGAGAGCGAGCTGTTCGGCCATGTCAAGGGGTCCTTTACAGGCGCTGTGACCGCCAAAAGGGGCCTTCTGGAAGAGGCACAGGGTGGTACGGTTTTTCTGGATGAGATCGGGGAGATACCCCCCGGCACCCAGGTCAAACTCCTGCGAACCATTCAGGAAAAAGAGATTAAACCGGTGGGGGGAAACCGTCAGGTGGATATAAATGTGCGTTTTGTTTCAGCCACAAGCAGGAATTTGGACGAAGAGATCGACCAGGGCCGTTTTCGGGAAGATCTATTTTTCCGTCTGGCGGTCATCCCCTTATGCCTGCCGCCACTCAGGGAGCGCAGGGAGGACCTGCCCCAATTCATAGCCCATTTTGTCAAAGTTTATAATAAACGGTACAAAAAGAATGTCTCCCGGATCGAGCCGTCCGTGATGCAGATGCTGACATCTTCTTTCTGGAAAGGCAATATCAGGGAGCTGGAAAATACCATAGAAAGGTCCGTTCTCCTGGCAGACGGAGAAACCATTACCCGTGAGCTGGTGGGGTTCCAGGCGCCCGAGTCGACGGACAGTGAAAGGCATTACCATTCCCTGTCGCTTAAAGAAGTGGTGGAAGAGGCGGAAAAGATGGCCATCCAGCAGGTACTGGCCGAGACGGAAGGCAACCGGACGGCCGCGGCCAAGAGGCTGGGTATCGGCAGGCGCACGCTCTATGATAAGATGGCCGCTTATTCCCTTGAATAGTTTCCAGAGAATTTATTTATTCCTCCAGGTGTCCCATATAATAAATCCTGAAAAAGCTTCCTGAGCGTGC
>JAFGDF010000085.1 GCA_016932235.1 Deltaproteobacteria bacterium
ACAAAAAAAACGCCTAAGCGCGTGCTTGGCGTTTCTTGACCTGGTTTATATGCAGACACACGCTAACTACATGCAGGTCCCCCTGCTAAAAAAGAAGAAGCCAAAAAAGCTGAAAGAGAAAGTGTGTGTTTGCATTTTTTTAACCTTTGCGTTAACTTTCACATTATTATTTAAGGTTGTCAAGTTTTTTTTAGACATGATACTGATTTTTCTATATTATCTTCATTGTGATCCCCCGGCTTGCCTGCCCGTCCATAGTCCTGAGTCCTTCGACTTCGCTCAGGACCATGAGTTTGTCGAATGGCCTGCCGAAGGGACGCCCGTCCTCTGTAGCAGGCTACTGCGTAGGATGGAAAGGCGGGACCGGTGGATCCAGTTCGTAACTTCTCCTCCCCTCTTAGGGGAGGATTAAGGTGGGGTCACCTCCTCCCGCCTCCCCCTAAAAGGGGGAGGAATAAAATCGGTGAAGAGCTTCACTTTTAAGAAAACTTCGGAGGGACAGGATGTTTGAGCTTACAAAAGAACAGAGGGATATCAAACAGGCGGCCCGAGAATTTGCCGAAAAAGAATTTAAAGATATCGCGCGGGAACTGGATGAAAAAGAACAGTATGATGACACCTTGAGGAAAAAGGCCGCCGAACTTGGTTTCATAGGAGTTTTTATTGATGAGAAATATGGAGGACCGGGGCTGGGCAACCTTGAACAATGTCTTATCAATGAGGAATTCGCCCGTATAGATGGGGGCATCGCCCAGAGTTTGTCGGCGGGCTATTTCGGCTCCAAACTGATACAGCTTTTCGGGACAGAGAAGCAGAAACAGGGATATCTCCCCCGTGTATGCTCGGGACAGCTGCTGGGAGGCATGGCATCCACGGAGCCGGATGCTGGAAGTGATTTAGCCGCAATTTCCACAACCGCCATCAAGGATGGAAATGAATATGCCATTTCGGGGAATAAGATGTTTATCACCAATGCGACTTATGCTGATTTCCTTATAGTCCTCTGTGTTACAGACCCGGAAAAGCCACGGAAACACGACCGGTTGAGCACAATCATAGTGGAGACTAACAGGCCCGGCTATGAGGCCAATAAGCTGCATGGGAAACTCTCTATAAGGTCTTCCGATACCGGAGAAATCGCCTTTAAGGAGGTACGGGTTCCCAGGGAAAACCTGCTCGGGGAAGAAGGGAGGGGATTTTATCAGCTTATGGAATTCTTCAACTACTCCCGTCTTGACGGCGGAGGCGCCCTTGCCATAGGAACAGCCCAGGGCGCCCTTGAAAAGGCCATTCGCCATGTGAAAAACAGAAAGGCCTTTGGCAGTCCCCTCGCCGCGCATCAGATTGTTCAGGCGAAGATCGCGGAAATGGCAACCCTGATCGAAGCGGGGAGGAGCCTTTTATATCGCGCGGCGATAAAGGTCGATAAAGGAGAGGTTGATCCCGCTTTCGTAGCCATGGCGAAGTGGTATGCCTGTGAGATCGCGGTGAAGGTAGCGGACGAGGCTATCCAGCTTCACGGGGGATACGGTATCCTGAAGGAATATGATGTGGAACACTACTGGAGGGACGCAAAGGTATTCGAGATCTTTGAAGGGACAAAAGAGATAGAAAAGCTTATTATTGCAAAACAATTATTAAAGCGTTATTGAGCGAATCATCAACAGGGAGGCAATTATGCGGAATTTCTATTCAGTAAAGAAATTGGCCATCATGATGCTGCTTGTCGCGGCAGTTATCTTCTCAGCGCAGTCCTGCGACGTAGAAACAGAACCATGGTCTTTCGGCGTTATGGGGGACACCCAATGGACGCCGTATAAAATAGTCGACGGCAAATACGTTTCATATGATCCTGGAGGAACAAACCCGAATAACGTTTCCGTTTCCATCATCAGGCAGATCCAGCAGGAATTCATAAAAAAGGGCGTCAAGTTCGTTATACAGGTAGGAGACCTGAGTGATGAAGGCAATAATGAGGCCATCGTCACACGCGCGGAGGCCGCGCAGGAGCTCTACGACGCGGGGATCGGCTTCTTCCCGATGCGCGGCAATCATGAGACATACTATTCGTTCTTCTTTCCAGGAAAAGATAATGGTTTTTGCGTACCTGTTATGCAGGCCAGCTTTCCCCAGAATCGGGAAGGAAACGATCATAATTGCGACGCATACAACTTCAGCAGCCCGGCCAACGCGGATTTTCCGAATATGGAAGGCGAGCTGAACGGGCTTTCTTATGCGTTTGATTACGGTGATTACGGCAATAACGCCACATTCGTGATTATCGACCCGTGGGCGACCCCGACACAGTTAAACGAGGATTTCTTTAATACCCTTCGCGTGTATTACGGCTATACAATAGCATCACAGCAGGGATGGATAAGCAAACGCCTTAATAAGGATACGCGCGGTACTGTCCACGCCTTTGTATTTTCTCATCAGCCTCTTATTGCCGCCAACCATATAGACAGCCCGTTCGGATACCTTGACAGCGCGGTTGACGATCAAAATGCATTTTATAAGGATCTTTCGGATAACGATGTGGCATACTATATCTCCGGCCATGACCATATTTACGAGAGAACCGTTGTGGCAAGCCCTGACGGCAACTCCAGGGTGGAACAGCTTATCGCGGCCCCTGCCTGTCCAAAATTTTACGGTTCTCTGCCTGATGATAATGAGAGATGGCACGGACAGAAATATCGCGCGATCCCGTTGTCTCAGGAAAAAAACAACGTGGGATTCTACATCTATACGGTAAATGGGCCTACTGTCACTGTTGATTATTATTCGGACGTCAACGGCGATTTCGGGGACACCAACAAATGGCCGGACAAGGTTGTTGATGAAAACGGATATGCAAGCTGCGTTACTCCCGATTTCAATTTTGTCAAAAAGGAAACGTGGAGTTTCAGCCTGAACGGCAAAAGCTTCATGGTGCCCCGGGGAGGGGATTATACGGGCGTAACAGACGAATTCGCCGGCACATCCGCCGTAATACTCGGCGGTGCCAATAACAGCACCGCGGTCAACGACCTCGGAAAATCCTTTGTTAAAAAAGTGAATACAATCTGGGATTTCAACCGGAAATACGACAATCTTCACAGCAACATCCTGACACTAACGGGCATGTCCGATTTCAACTCAGCGAAAACCGATACATACGCGCTTTCAATGGGGTGCAATGACAAAATGTCGGGGAAGGATCCCAAATATTATCTCGCGGCCAGGGATTCCAGCGGCCGTTTCGTTAATGCCGTTGATTTGAACGACGGCGGGATAAAGACGTTCGTGAACGGCCCGTGGGATGCGTCTTACGGGCTGGGCACATACGGCATTGACAAGGACGCCAACACTGTTTGGGCGGTTGTCAACTTCAACGGAACCTTTGCTGTAAAAAAATAGTGTGTTTATAAACATCTCAAAAAACATATAGGTTCGGCCTGACTTCAACTCCTCGGATGACAGTGAGCAGTGGATGCCGGGGCCGGCATAGCAGGCAATACGCCGGATTTCTTTATTTGGCCCTTTTAAGGTTCGCTGCCAGCTTCTTGCCCATATCTTTCGCCTTTTTCACTAATCCCGGTTTGTTTTTAGCGGCATCCTGGCCTGTATAGCCGGTAACCACAAGGCAGTTCTCCTCCGGCAGCCCGATGAATCTCTTTAAAGCCTCGATTGTCTCGTCAGCTCCGCCACCTCCGCCTATGGCAATCAGGCCGGCATACCTGGCCTTTTTATTTCCACCGTGGGTAAAGGTAAAAAAGTTCCTGTCTATAAACGCCTTCATCTGGGCGGAAACATTATAGAAATAGACCGGACTAGCCAGAATTATGCCATCGGCATGGTTGTATTTTTTGATGATTCCCGGCGCGTCGTCCTTTATTTTACATACCGTGTATGTCCCGCACTCTTCGTGCCCCAGGCATGGATTGACCACGCATTCACCCAGAACGATCTTCTCTGTTTCTATGCCCCGCGCAGCCAGTTCTTCAAGCGCTACATCCGTCAGATAGCTGGTATTCCCCTTGGAATGCGGACTGCCTACAATCGCTATGACCTTCATTGTTTACCTCCGAAACGGTTTTTTATTATAGCAGTTGAACTCATAAGAACGTGTTTTTTATAAATAGAGCATAGGAAAATTGCGGTTGTATGTCAAATAATATGTCTCATTGCCTCAGCGTTGCTCCAATCTTTTCTATTGCTTAAAAATAAGTTTTCAATATAATCTCTACCCTAATTCCTGGACTTGCTTTTATTCTGTGAAAAGTCTGCCGCACAAGAATGCGGATCTTATGTTATCTGATGAATTTTTCTTGAGGGAATGCCGTGGCCAGGCGGGAAAAAGCTATACTATTCGGGTGTATTCATTTCTTCCTGCAGGTATCTGTCTATATCTCTGCATTTGCCCTTGGTCCGGCTATTGTGACACGCAGGGTGCTGGGTATCTCTTTGTACGATGTGGCCGTAATTATTACATTTCCGTTTGTGTACCTTTTTGAGAAATTGCAGTGGTCTGGATTTGGGATTGGGGTCTTTGTCTTAAATAGTGTTGTATGGGCAGGAATCTTCTATCTGGCTCTTGTGGCAATGGCCAGGAAAGCGACAAAAAGGAACCTCTAAAGTCAGCTGTGTTTTAGTTAGAATGGTTAATTTTTTCTTTTCGGTGGTGGTCCCATATACTGACTACTATTGCTTTTCGGGGGATTTGCAAAGAACGATTCCTTGGCGATAACCTCCTGAAGACGACAGAATTGCCACTCCGGGTCGTCCGGGGTCCAGGTGCCATCCTCGTATTTGGTGCAACTGTCGGGCTTTTCGAGGGGATATTCTTCGAGCGGGTCGTCAACCAGGTTATAGAATACACAACTTTCTGTCTTCGCATTATTATCGCAGATAACTTTGTATGTTGCGTTCCGTGCTCCGACCTCCATGAGGTTTTTCTTTACGGGATTTATAGTTTCCGAGAGCAGATAATCCGTATTAGGATCGCGAAGGCCCTTTGCGCCCTTGAAAAGGATCGGGGTGAGAGAGACAGAGTCAAGTTTTACCATGCTGTTGCCTGTCCTGTTGGGAACCGTGCCGGGCACATCAAGACCCGCCAGCTCCAAGATGGTGGAGAACAGATCCACATTATGTATCCACTCGTCGCTCTGGGAACCAGACTTTATGCCCGGTCCGCGGATCGCCATTGAAACTCGTACCCCGCTTTCATAGGCCGTACCCTTGCTGCGGCCTTGCCTGGTGATGTACAGGTTGTCGATGAACTCGCGCTTGGGGCCGAACATCCATGTGCCGTTGTCGCCAAGGTAGATTACGTACGTGTTCGGATCCAGCTTGTCGACCGTTTCGAGCAACTTGCCGATCATGGTATCCATCGTGTTGGTCATGGCACGCATGAGCGCCTCTGAGGAGCAGGACCCTACGTTCGCCGAGCCGAATTTTCCGTCAGGGCCGATACATGCTTCCATCTCTTTGCGTGATGCCTCGTCCATAGTGTCGGCATTGGGAATTACCATCGGATTCGGTTCCTGTTGACCTGTGATATGGCACAGGTTGAACGCAAACCAGACGAACCACGGCTTGTCGGGATTATTCTTTTCCTGCTCGGTGATCCAGTTGATTGCATCGGCGGTTTTTACTACCGGCGCAAAGGTAGTCGGCGCTATGCCGGGCAGGGACCTGATGGGCGCCTTTTCTGTACGGTACTGATCCGGAGGGTCGGTGTCATCCTGGATATGATAGTCGTATTCAAAATATGTGTCGAGACCGCCATGGAGATTGCCCAGGAAGAGATCGAAACCTGCCTCTTTTGGCTTCATGCCCGGGTATACACCCAGACCCGCCATGTGCCACTTGCCGAACACCGCTGTGCTGTAGCCGCCTTTTTCTTTAAGGTCCTTGACAAAGGAGTGGTGGTTTTGGGTCAGATAATTCGTGTAATCCAGCACTCTTGTCTTGGCGGCATAAAGCCCGGTCAGAAGTGATGCGCGTGTGGGAGAGCAAAATGGTTGTGTCCAGGCATGGGTGAACCTTATGCCCGATTGGGCAAGGGTGTCAAGGTTTGGGGTGGATGCGGGGCGGCCATCGATCAGTTGATAATTGGGATGATTATGCCCTGAGGGCCCGTATTGCTTCTTAAGACTGTCGATCAGGCCGGGATACATGTTTGTTGTCACGTCTATGCCGATATCGTCGCCGATGATCAGCAGCATGTTTGGGCGTGGAGACTTGACCTGCTTATTAGTCATGAATATGCATCCTACTATAAAAATAAGCACAGCCAGTATGGCAAACCCGCTTAATGCTTTTATGACGATTC
The DNA here is from genome assembly GCA_016932235.1 of Deltaproteobacteria bacterium. The sequence continues at coordinate 6,320 of JAFGDF010000085.1, forward strand.
TATTGGCCATTGTTTTACTCTCCTTTTTTTTAGGATTTAAGTATATGCAGGATAGACTTGTGTGTCAATAATAGAGATTTAATGGGCGGTTCCGAAGCAACTTGTCTATATTTAATCAAGCTTGCGGGGAGCATGTTGCAAAATGAGGATACCTGCTATATATTACAGAAGATTAATCCTTATCAAAAGGAGGTTGTTATGTTTAAAAAATATTTTTTCAATATAGCAGCAGCCACAATCTTGATGATACTTTTTCTATGCTCAAACCTGTATTCAGCGTCAGAAGCAAAAAGGACGAATCATGATGCAGCAAAGCGTCCAAACATCCTTTTGATTATCGGCGACGATTTCGGAATGGATGTTACTTCAGATATGTATCCGGGTCTGATCGATAACCTGAGCAAAAAATACGGGCCTTCCGGGCACAATCATCACGATTACAAGGCGATTAAAGGCTTACAGGCCTCAACCCCCAGACTTGATAAGCTGGCCCGTGAGGGAATGGTCTTTTCCAATGTCTGGGCTCATCCTTTCTGTTCACCCACACGAGCCGCTATCCTGACCGGTCTGTTCGGCAAAAAAACCAAAGTACTTACTTACGCCGATGCTTTATCTCAAAATCACACCTCCTTTGTGCAAAAACTCAAAGATGAAGGCGGTTACAGTACAGGGCTCTTTGGCAAATGGCACCTGTCCGGAATGCCCGGCCGCAACGGCGAACCCGGTTATCCGGGCGTTAAACCCAAGGAGGCCGGGTTTGATATTTTCAGGGGCAACCTCTTTGCCGCCATTAACTCCTACTGGGAATACGACTATCAAATCCAGGACAGCGCCACGCCTCCGGATCAATGGCGTACGGAAAAGGCGCCTGTCAGGTCCCTGCCCGGCATCGCGCCGACCACCTTCGCACCCGTGGTGAAAGTGGCCGACGCCATTGAATGGATTGCCGAGCAGGAAAAGAATAATCCTGACAAGCCCTGGTTTGCCTGGCTGGCTTATAATCTCTCCCACACCACAATAATGCAACAGCCGAGCGCCATGGCCGTACCCAATGCCGATACCCTGGATAAAAAAAGTCTGGCTGAAATGAAGGCCTGCGGCGGGCAATTCGGCTCAAACAATCCAGGTTCCTGCAGCGGTGAATCACTGATGCGCGCCATGACTAATGCCATGGACACCATCACCGGCAAATTGCTTGATGCGGTAAATAAATTAGATCCCAATACCTACGTCATATACATAAGCGATAACGGCACACCCATGTACGGCAGGCCCGGTCTGGATTTCATCGATAACATGTATATCACGAGAAAAGGTCGCGGCAAAGGCACAGCCTATGAAAGCGGCGCGCATGTGGCAATGGCGATCAAAGGACCGGGCATAAAGAACCAGGCCAAGAGCAATGAATTCGTTCACGCGGCGGACCTTTTTTCCACCGTGCTGGCGCTGGCGGGATTTGATGCGCCCGAACAAGTCAATAACAGCGAAGGCAACGGCAAGGTGCCGCTGGACGCAGTTTCACTGACACCCATACTTTTTAGAGACAAGGATAAGGTGCGGGATCCAAATAAAGGCTACGTACTCACAGAATCCATAAATCTGATGACCGGAGGCACTCAATATGCAGGAGCGCGCAACGCGAATTTCAAGGTGGCGTGTGAGGGAGGCGCCGAAAAAAGCAACTGCCAGTTTTACAATCTGGCGGATGATCCTCTGGAAGAATATCCCCTGGCGAAACCGGATAGCTGCAAGGGGTACAACGATGGCAGCTGGACACCTGAAGATCCCGAATGGCACTATTGTCGATTGATGGAGGTTGTCAAGGAGTATTCCTATATTAAATAAAGGTGATTGGAAAAACAAATTTGCTGCAAAAAATAATCTATTCAATTTTTCCCGGTATTTCAGAACAGGATAAAAGCCGGGAAGGATACCGGCATTTTTATAAAAGCCTTATTTTCCACTTCAGGCCGAGGTTGGTGTACAGAAAAACACTCGACTTTACACTTACCTTCGGTCTGGGAGGAATGGCCTTCGTTCTAATCCTCCTGCTCTTTGGCACAGGCCTTCTCATGAAGTTCTACTACCTGCCTTTTCCTGATAAGGCTTACGAGTCCATCATTTATCTGAGTAACAATGTGCCGTTTGGTTCCCTTATTCGCAATATTCATTACTGGTCAGCTAATATGCTAATCATAGTGGTGTTTCTTCATTTTTTACGGGTATTTTTTACTTCTGCCTTTCATCCTCCGCGACAGTTTAACTGGGTAATAGGTCTCGGCCTGTTTGTAATCATATTACTCTTTAATTTTACCGGCTATCTGCTTCCCTGGGACCAGCTTTCTTTCTGGGCAATTACCATCTGCACAAGTATGATGGATTATATCCCGGTGATTGGAAAATGGATGCAGAATATAGTAAGGGGAGGGGCGGATGTAGGTTCACCCACCCTGTCTATTTTTTATGCCGCTCACACGGCGTTCCTGCCAGCCGCCTTGATAATCATAATGCCCTTCCATTTCTGGCGAGTGCGCAAGGCTGGAGGGCTTGTTATTCCTTTGTCATCGGAAGAAAAGGGTGAGGACCCCGACATAAGAGTTCCCGCCATACCTGACCTGATATTAAGAGAGATCGTAACAGCACTTGTTTTGATTGCCGTTATTCTTTTTATTTCCATACTGTTCGACGCACCGCTCGGGAATAAGGCTAATCCGGGACTGAGCCCCAATCCGACCAAGGCGCCCTGGTATTTTATGGGTTTTCAGGAGATCCTTATGCATTTACACCCCATAATTACCATTTTCGTTATCCCTTTTCTGATGGTTGCCGGTCTGCTAACGATAGCTTATACCCGGTATCCAGCCGGCCGTGAGGGTATATGGTTTGTCTCTTCAAGAGGCCGCTCTGCAGCCGTTGCTTCTTCTGTCATGGCATTGATCTTGACGCCGATTATTATCATTCTGGATGAATATGTATTTGATTTTCCAGCCTGGATGCCCGGGTTTTCACCGGTTGTCAGCAATGGTTTGATTCCCCTTTGTATTGTTATCCTGGGATTTTATGTTCTATATCTGTTTTTTGTAAAATTTTATTCTCCTGACAAGAATGAAAAGGTGCAGATGGTCTTTGTATTTTTTCTGACAGTGTTCATTATACTTACAATTACAGGCATATGGTTTCGAGGTAAGGGTATGAAGCTGTTATGGCCTGTTTGATAATCGGAATGCAAGGCCTCGATGAATCGAATAAAATATAGGTAAAGATTATGAAAAAACCCGCCCCATTTCCCTCACGCAGGTCCTTTCTCACGGTACTCTGGACAGGCCTGGGAATTGCCGCTATCGCTGAATTTATAGCAGTTATTATCTCTTTCCTAAGTCCCGGTAAAACACGGGAGAAATCCAGTGAGTCCGGTGCAATAATAGAGGCCGGCCACGCTGATAAATTTCCTCTCAATTCAGTGACCGCCAATATTCAGGGAAGGTTTTACCTGTGCAGGATGGAAGACGGCGGTTTTTTAGCCGTTTCAAGCAAATGCACCCATCTGGGGTGCACAGTTCCATGGATGGATAAAGAGAAAAGGTTTGCTTGTCCTTGCCACGGATCATCTTTTGATATTACGGGTAATGTGATGAGCCCTCCGGCCTCCAGACCGCTTGATACTTATCTCGTATATATTGAAAACAATATTGTAAAGGTGGACATCAGCAAAACAATAGAGCGCGAAAAATTCCTTGAGGAGCAGGCTGCCTACACCAAGAAGGTTTCAATATGAGAAGGTGGAAAATTACAGGTTTTTGCGCCACCATTTTAATTATCCTGTCTATTCCGCTTTACATGTTAAAGACGTCCTATTTAACTCCCTTTCCGAACGATAATCAATCAGAGGTGAAATATAATTTTGTGGGCAGTCTGAAATGTGCGGACTGCCACAGAAAAGAGTATGACAAATGGCAGAATTCTCATCATGACCATGCCATGGACATCGCCAATGATAAGACTGTCCTGGGCGATTTCAATAATGTCCTGTTCAAGAGCCATGGTGTGACGTCACGGTTTTTCAAAAAAAATGGCAGGTTTTTTGTCCATACACAGGGACCCAGCGGCCAGATGAAGGATTATGAGATCACCTATACCTTTGGCTGGCATCCACTTCAACAATACCTTGTTCCCTTTGAAGGAGGCCGCCTGCAATGTCTGCCGATTGCCTGGGATGACCGCGAAAAAAAGTGGTATGATCTCTATCCGGATGATCCTATCGATCCGGCTGACTGGCTTTACTGGACGAACGCGGGTCAAAACTGGAATGGCATGTGCGCCGAGTGTCATTCCACAAATCTTAAAAAGAATTATGACTTAAAGAGTGATTCATATAAAACTAGATGGACCGATATTGATGTGGGTTGCGAGGCCTGCCATGGCCCAGGATCGGGGCATGTGGAATGGGCTGAGACGCCGGATATGGGCCGGCCTGCTGTCAATAATTATAATCTTATAGTCAGGACATCAGGAATCGTTTCCCGGGAACTGGTAAATATTTGCGCTCCATGCCACAGCAGGCGTGCCATACTCGGCGATTATACCCACGCGGAGCCGAACCTTCTGGACAGCATGCTGCCCAGTTTTCTCACTCCGGAGTTATATTTTTCCGACGGTCAAATCCTGCAGGAAGTGTATGTTTACGGCTCCTTTATCCAGAGCAAGATGTATCACCGGGATGTGCGCTGCAGCGACTGTCATGACAGCCACAGCGTTAAACCGTTCAAAGAAGGCAATGACCTGTGCCTGCAATGTCACAAGTCCGGAGAATATGACACTGTGGAGCACCATTTTCACAAAAGGAAAGGAGAAAATGGAGAACCTATTAAATCCAATGACGGGAAAATCCTGTTCGATGTAGGCGCAGGGGCTGAGTGTGTCCAGTGTCATATGCCCGGTCGCAACTATATGGTGATTGACTACCGGCCCGATCACAGTTTTAGAATTCCCAGGCCTGCCCTTAGTGATAAAATAAATGTCCCAAATGCATGTAACAGATGCCATATTGATAAAACGATCCGGTGGTCTGATGAGTGGATAACCAAATGGTACGGTCCGGGACGAACTCGCCATTACGGGATGATCATAGATGCAGGCCGTAAACATAAACCTGAAGCCTATAGTGATCTTATTAAACTGGCCATGGACTCTCTTTATCCGGTTAACGTCCGCGCTACTGCCTTGTCCATTTTAAGCTCGTATCCAGGCAAGGAAACCTTAAGGGCCTTTGAGCTTTCTTTAATGGACAATGAAGCGCTAATACGGCGGACAGCGATTGAGAATCTTAATCTTCAGGATGTGAAAGAAAAGGTGCGACTTATTTCCCCGCTTCTTCTTGATCCTGTAAAGGCCGTGAGAATAGAGGCGGCGTTCAAACTGGCGGGCGAACCATCAGATCTTCTTGATGACAAACAACAAATGGTGTTTCAAGGAGCGCTTAAAGAATTTATTGCCTCGATGGAATACTCCGGAGACTTTGCCTTTGGCAGATTTAACCTCGGGAATCTCTATTCAGCCCTTGATGAAACACAGGAATCTATATCACATTACAAGGCTGCCATAAAAATAGATCATCTTTTTTATCCCGCCAAAGTTAATCTCGCTATGCTTTATAACAGCCTGGGAGATAATGAACAGGCGGAAAAACTCTTTCGCCAGGTAATAGAAGAAAATACTGAATTATACGAAATATATTATTCTCTTGGATTGCTGCTTGCGGAAAAAAAGGAATATGAAGAAGCTGCGGCGTTTATGGAAAAGGCAGCTCTAAATATGCCTGAATCAGCCAGGTTTCATTATAATTACGGATTATTGCTGCAATTTTTAAAAAGAGATAGTGAGGCTGAAGTTGAATTATGTAAAGCGCTTTCATTGGAACCTGAAAATATGGATTTTCTTTATGCCCTTGCCGATTATTATCTGAAAAAATTGAATTATAAAAAGGCAAGAGAGTTTGCTGAGATCATGGTTAAGGTAGACCCCGATCAGCCTGTGGGGCATGATCTTTTAAATATCATATTGAAGAATCAGCAATAATAAATTTGCGCATTCAACCACGAGCACCGCAAAAAATGACGGGATCTTCGACAAGCACGTGGTCTTCCCTGTCTGGACGCGAGGCCGGTGCGAAGGCGGATAAAAACCCGTCAGACAGATTTTTGTTTGACAAACATTAAGCGAGAGATTAAAAATCTTTTCGTTAGTGAGTATAAGTGAAAATTGGGTCTGGGACGGCGAATTCTAAATATGAGGAGGCAGGAATAATGTCAAAACATAAAACACCTTTATTGGACGAATTAGAAAAAGGTCCTTGGCCAAGCTTTGTAACGGA
>JAFGDF010000004.1 GCA_016932235.1 Deltaproteobacteria bacterium
ACCTGTATCGTCTCCGTTTATAGTCGTAAATCCGCTATAGCTCACCGCCCCGTCACTCCCAGTGGCAACATCATAATTCACAATACCGGTCACCGTGCTGTTGGTCCCGTTTGCATTAGCCGAGTCGAAGTTTGATATCCCGCTGGCGGTACCCGAATCTAATGTGCCCCCAGAGCCGACATTCATTTGCAGTGCACCTGCGGTAATTAAACTAAAATCAGTGTTATTTAGATTAATGCCTCCACCAGCTGTTAATGTCAGACCTCCTGTTCCTGTGAATGACCCGCCTGAGGAAATATCATTACCCGCAGTAAGCGTCAGGAGATTTGCCAATGTTATGCTAGTCCCACTAACTGTTATATCTTCGGTTAAGCCATCAGTAGAGTTAGCAGTCGTAATCTCAATTGCCGCACCAATAAGCTGGTTGTTTATCCAACCGTCATTAATCACATTATAATCTGGTGCGGGATCAACATCACCACCACTCTGAATAGTAACTGAACCAGGATCAAGTAATAATGTTCCGACTTTTCCGTCAGTTGCCCTCAAGTCAGCATGCCCTGTTATTAAAAGGTGCTTTTTTCCCGAAACCTCTGCAAAACCACCGTCTCCAGAATTCAATCCACCCCTTGCGCTAATTTGACCACTAAATTCCGTTGTATCATCCGACCAGACAATGACTTTGCCGCCGTCTCCCTCTGTAATTGCATCCGCCGTTATGGATACATCCGGGCCGATGTATGTTCGCTTTGCATTCCGGATTTCGGGGTTTTTGCCCTGGAAGTCGCCGCCGATGAGGACGGTGCCGCCGCCCCTGTCGCCGGATACGTCGATCTTGGCTGTGTCAAAGAGGCCGACCTTTTCGCCCAGGATATGGACTTCGCCGCCAGTTAAATCCCCGTTATTTAAATCCCCCTCGGTCCCCCTTTGCGAAAGGGGGAGGGTGGTATTATCGTCCTGCGAAAGGGGGATGTTAGTAGTAGCGGAGCGGCCGGAGGCGTTAAGGATTCCGCTGTTTTCAACTACGCCCTTTTCACCTCCGTTAAGGACTATCTTGCCGTTCTGTTTTGAAAGCGATTTCGCCTCTATGATTCCTTCATTGTTTACAACCGATTTTATCGCGTCGTAGGCGCTCCTGGTGCTCAGTATAACCTCGCCGCCGTCCGCGCTTATAATCCCTTTGTTGGTTATGTTTGATTCAAGCGGTTCTCCGTCCGGGCCCTGGACCTCACCCATCACGCTTTCATCCACCGCGAAACCGATCAGCTCGTTTCCCGCGAAATTGAGCGTGACCTTTTCGCCTGAAGCGAGATGGACCTTGCCCATGCTTGCGACGATCGTTCCTTCATTCTGTATTCCCGGAGAAAGGAGGGAGACAAATCCGCCCGGCGCCGCCTCAATGGTCCCCTGATTGAGTATGGAGGCAAGGGATGAGCCGAGGGTCTGGGAAAAGACATAGTTGCCGGCCAGGAAATCCGAGTCGGCCATGTCAAGGGTGCTCGCGAGAAACGAGTTTACGTTGATCCTGCCTGTTTCGCCCACCAGAATCCCATTCGGGTTGATGAGAAAAATCCTGCCGTTCGCTGACAGTTCACCGTAGATAAGGGATGGGTCCACACCCATAACCCTGTTGAGTGCGATAGATGAAGATCCCGGCTGAAGGAAACGCACGGCCTCGGGCCGCCCGATACTGAATCCCTTCCAGTTGATTATGGCCTTATTCGTACCCTGGGTGATATTCATATTGTTGGCATCAGGCACACTTATAGCGGCATCACCGGCAACAACCTTTCCTCCCTGGGGAAGAGCGAATATATACACCGGAAATATCACTGAATAGACCATAAAAAGCAGGAAAAAAAGGATTCCCCTTTCGCGAAACAGAAATTTTTTCATAATCTGTCACCTCATTTTGCTGACATGATTAACAGAATTGGTTCATCTTTTTTGACAGGATTAACAGGATTTACTGGATTAAAAATTTTTTCAACCACCTTCCTATTCGGGTCGTTCGAAAAACAGGGCAATTATAAAAAGATTCATGATCCATTAAATGGCCGCATGACGGCCGCTCCGATGCGGACGCATCGGAGTTGGATGGAAATTCATAATGAAAAAAATAAACGCGCTTGTTTTTTCATTATAACTTCCATCTCAAATTTAAGCGATCACTCGAATCATCCTGTTTATCATGTTAATCCAGTCTAAAATTCTTTATTTTTCTCTTTACTTCAACCTTATCTTTACCAAAGTTGATTAATAGACCTATTGGTTTATCCGTGGCAACCAGATAATTAACCAGCTGTATTTCATGTGCCTTTACAATCTGTCTGACGGATTTTAATTCTAAAATGATATCATCATTAACAATAATATCAGCTATAAATTCTCCTACGATTTCATCATCGTAAAAAACCTTAATAGGTTTCTGGGCTTCAGCGTCAAGGCCTGCTTTTTTAATTCAATCAATAGGCACTTTTCATATACACTTTCAAGAAACCCAAATCCCATTTTGTTATAAACACGATAAGCACAACCAATGATTTTTTCAGTTACGTCACTAAACTCTAAATTTTCAAAAGGTTGAAATGTTTTTCCCATTTATCTATATCTTGTTAATCCTGTTTGTCCTGTCTAATTGTTTTTTGACAGGATTAACAGGATCTACCGGATTAAAAAATATAACTCGTTCGTAGAAAAGATGCATGAGATAGATTACATTAATCTATTTATATCATGTTTATCATGTCGATTCTGTCTAATGTTTTCCTTCATTTAGTGAACAGAACCCCTAACCGGCAGAATCTGGTAATCGCCATCAAAACGTATGGCAATACCCGTTTCTTCCGTACGAACGACCTCGCCCTCAATCTTGATCCGGCATTCCGAATCCAGAAGCTCCTTCAGTTTCTGAATGGAAAGGACAAAATCTAATCGAACCTTTGTGCCCTCGGGAATAGGATCCTTTGTAACCAGAAAAGCGCCACCCGCGCATATATTGCTGGTAACAAGGGAGACCTCCTTTTCATCGTCAATAGACATCCCGATTCCTATCCTCGCTGGAACCGCCAGATCAAATCTCTCAAAATTTCTTTTATTTTCCATAATTTCTACCATCCCAGAAGTCTGCCGGAAGTTGTCCGCCATGCTTTTAAAAATAACAATACACCAGCATTTCAAAATCATTCAGAGATACTGTTGTCTTCCAAGTATGCTATAAGACTATAAATTTGGAAAAAAGACAATAGTTTTGAAGTATGATTTTTAATCATGCTTCCATGCTAAAAACGGATGATAAAATGCTGATAAAAAAGTACTAGAGACGGCGGATAGTATTGTTTATTTTTTGACAGGATTTACCAGATCTACTGGATATATTGTTTAAGACTAATAATTTTATGCTTTGATCAATCTTGTCAATCCTGTGTATCCTGTCTAAACCTACAAATTTTTCGCTGCCCAGAGCGCTGCCTGAAGTCGATTCGTCACGTTGATCTTCTTGAAAATATTATAGATATGTGTCTTGACTGTATTCGTGCTCACGAATAGTTGTTCCGCGATCTCCTCATTCCTGGCGCCAACCGCTATGAGTGAAAGAATCTCCACCTCCCTCTGCGTAAGTATATCGATCACTGTGGGGGAAAAGATCGCCTTATTTAGAACAAACCTTGTCATTACCTCCCTTGAAAGCCATATTTCACCGTTGAATATAGCGGCCACTCCCTTTAATAATGTCTTAAGACTATCCGTCTCATAAAAAACCCCCCTGACACCAAGCCTCGTGGTAGATTCCTCAAGCCCCGCTCCGGGAGTCACATTAAACAGGGATAATTTATAAGGCGCCAGCTTTTTTAATGGCTCGCTTTGAATCCTGGTTGTAATCATTTTTAGCTTCCTGCCCATACAATCCAGCAGGATGAGCTTTTCCTTTACTGATTTCATTTCAGCCGGCAGCATGAGATTCATTTCATTACCTGCCGTGATACATCGCGCTCCGGATTCCTTTTCCAGAATCCTTGCCATCATCTCGTTTTGCAACCTTCTCGGACCAATGATACAGATCAGTTTATCAGCCAGGGGAAGTTCTGATGTTTTTTTGTTTGCGTCCATTTATCTTAATCGGTTATTGGTTACCGGTTATTCATTATAAGCATAAAAAGAGGGATATCAGGGGCAGGCTAAAATGTTCCGGTTCAAGAAAAAGCATATCAAAGCGAAAAAATCCAAGTTCCCTTACAGAAAGACCCATAAAGAAATCTCATATACATAACTGATAACCAGTAACAGTTAACTTTACATTGAGCGTCAGCTCAATCTGTATTATTCCTCACTGGGCTTGTCATGAAAAAATATCTTTTTCAGCAGTGGCTTCAATTCACTGCTCGTGAAATTTATCGATCCCATGATGTAATAAAAACGCGAATCCTCCCCCGCAATTGCCTCGCTGTAGGGCAACCCAACGTCGAACTTTAATGTTAAAAGATCCTTGTAAAATAACCGAAAGCCCGCCCCGTACCCTGACAACCTCTTTTTATAAAATTCACCCGGCTGATGTTCCGTATTGTAAACCTCGCCATAATCATAAAATGCTGCCAGTTGAGCCATCTGCGCGACACGCTGACCAAAAATGACCTTATCGGCTATGAAAGGAGGCGCGGTCATTATTTCGGCTGACAGCGTATACCCTGAATCCCCCAGAAAAATGGACGTTTCATGCCCTCTCACTGTCCCGTATCCCCCTATCGCGAGCTGTTCTATCGGAAGCAGCACGTCATGAGTTTTCTGGCCTGAAGCCCTGAGCATGATATTCGTATTTCCATAAATCTTTTGAATTCTGGCCAGGTTAACCGTTGTCCTGTTGAATCTGTTGGAAACGCCGGCGCGGCTCAAATCAATAATTGGATCCTGTTTGATATTTCCTCGATGATAACTTATTGAAAAGAGGTTTTTCCCAAGGAAGCGGTCAAGACTGTCATAATCCAGAGTAGCCTGATATGATTTAACCTCATCTACACTGCTGACATCATCCATAAGTAAATTAACCGTCTTCTTTCTTTCACGGCTCAATGAAAAGGTCAGATTTTTATTTCTCGTCCTCCAAATCGGCTGCCTGATACCGAAACCGCTGATCCTGGTCTCTCCCTCCAGCCCCAGGTCCACTAAATTCTGACCTATGGCATAAAGTCCATTGATATATCTAAAGTTTAAGCTTGTTGACACTTCGGGCATCGGCATATCAAGCTCCAGGCTGCCAAGCGTTGACATATCCCTGTGGTTTCCCGCGACACCCCTGAATGATAAAGTGCTTCCCCACCAGGGATCCGTTATCTCAACACTCGTCCCGTAACGCTCTCTCCCGATATATTCGGAACCGAAGTTATTGGCATCGAATTTCCACTCAAGCGCGAACCGGTCTTCAGTCTGCAACGCCAGGTTTGCTGTCCCGGGCTTTTCCCCCTTTTCGAGGACTATCCTCGTTTCCGAGGCCGGAAGCTCTTTTGCCAGGAGTATTCCCTCTTCAATCAGAGATTCACGGATAACACCATGTTTTAACTGCTGTTCAAAGTTTCTTTTTATCACCCTCTCGTCATAATACTTGTTGCCCGTAACCCTTATTTCACCAACCTCTCCCTCGACAATCGCGATTTTAAGGATCCCTTCCTCTATCTCCTGCTCCGGAATATATGCCCTGGCAAGGATGTAACCCTCTTCCTGATAGGCGAGAGTCACCCTGTCAGCTACTTCATTCATCTCTTCCAAAGTCAGTTCTCTGTCCCTGAACTCATCGGTGATATCATGCAAAGCCGCTGATGGTATTAAAGTATCTCCATGTTTCGCGATATCATCATCCATCTGACCCAGGCTTTTTTCCAGATATTTTATGTGCTCTTCTATGTTCTTTTTTGTGTTTTCAGAGGCCTTATCATATCGAGATTTTTCTTCATCGTACATCTCCATGATCTGCCTGCGCCTTTCTTTCAGCGCAATAACTTCCTCTGAATCTCCGGCCTTAAAAGGTTGAATAAATTCAAAAGCCTTTATCAGTATTGTCGCGCTCTCCTCCCCGCTATGATCAAGCTGGCTCAGAAGAATCCGTTCCCTGTTTTCCTGCTCCGCCCTGATCTCATCATAAAAAGTAATTAGGAAAACAGTTAACAAGGTCATACATGTCAGGATATGTTTAAACCGAAATGCGGCGCCCCGCCGGCAGACGCCGTTGGTAGCTTTGGCTTTGGCGAGGCATAACCCGCCGAAGTTTTGGTTCTCCCCCGCCAGGTCTTTGGAAACCCTAATCTCTCCAGGGTTTGAAGGATGTAGCTTTCCGCTTAGGCGGTTGAAGAGAGTTGTGTTATCGATCTTGAATTTGGAGTTCTCGCGGTTCATGTGTCTATCGATATAAATACTGGTCGCTCGTCTTGAACTTCGTGAAATTCAATTTTCTCTGAAGTTAAAAGATATTAGATGTGATTCTAGTACTTTTTTATTAGTACAAAATTATATAAAATGCAAGAAAATTTCAGGTACGCTCACAAGACCCGATCCATTTCGTAATAAACCGGTTTCTGGTAGCATTGTCCGGTTAGGAAATTGCATTTGAAGAAAGATACCGAATGAATGTAAGTAAACCGATGAAATAACAATAACTCAAAAGCCGGTTGTCTGAATCGCAGCATGGGGAGCTCTTTTTATCGGCGAAAACCTTAGAAGCAGGATAATTGCATAAGGTGCATGCCAGGCCTCCGGCTCGGAGAGCCTACGCCTCGGAGAGCGGGCGGAATGTTTCTCGATCGTTCAACCTAATTCGGCCCTGACAGCGACTGAGATGATCCGCCGCCCGCCTCGTAAGGCAATATGCGTAAAACTTGCCAGGAACGAGTTCGCCCGAAAAAAGAGCTCCCCATGCTGCGATCTTTATGCAATTTCCTAACAGGACATTAGTGGGTTTCTGGAGAAATATAGAGGTAGAATTTTTCCAGTACATAGGAGCCTTGCGGACTTTGTCCGCAAGACTCCTAGTCGCCGGTATCAATTATTTTCCCCATTATCTCATTATAGACAACGTTTATTTTCCATTCCTTGTTGTTCATTAACGCTCCCAGCCCGTTCTCCTCGCTTATCTTAACGACCTGAGGATCAAGAGGTATTTCTCCGAGCATAGACACATCCATCATGGATGCCATCTTTCTTCCTCCTCCTGAGCCGAAGATCGGAGATTCTTCTCCGCAGTGAGGACAGATAAAGATGCTCATGTTTTCAATAACGCCTATGATCTTCATCTTAACCTGACGGCAAAAATTTATAGATTTTCTGACGTCCGCAAGACTCACTTCCTGTGGTGTGGTCACTATCAAAGCCTCCGCGTCCCGAATTGTCTGGGCTATTGTAAGAGGTTCATCCCCTGTCCCCGGAGGGGAATCAACGATAAGGTAATCCAGATCACCCCATTCAATATCGGAGATAAACTGTCTTATCGCGCTTATTTTGAGAGGCCCTCTCCAGATAACGGCTGCGTCCTGCTCCCCGATAAGCATCCCCATGGAAACTATTCCCAGTTTCTCCGAATACCGGTATGGTTTAACCTTGCCCTGTTCGGACATGTCAAGGCCGCCCTTAATCTTTATCAAATTGGGGATGCTCGGCCCGTGAAGGTCCACGTCCAGCAGCCCGACATTATAACCCGATGAACTCAACATAAGCGCCAGATACCCGGCAACCGTACTCTTTCCCACGCCTCCTTTTCCGCTCATCACCAGGATCTTCCTTCCTATCCTGGCGAGGTTCTTTTCTATCATCTTATCCTGATACGCCCGCTCCATATCACCCGGTGTGGTCAAGTCCTGATTTTTACGTTCCATTCTTTTTTCCTTCTTTCTACAGGATATACAGTATGCACGGAAAGTTTTCCACTCCCTTCATAATAAACGCCTTTTGAATCGAGCTTCTGTTAATCCAGTTCATCCTGTCTTGTCTTATGTTTAAAAAGAAGCCCTCCCAAATCTTAAAACATGGGAAGGCTCAATACTTCGTCTATTAATAATGCCAGATATTAAATTCTTTAATGACTATGGTTTATTATGAAGAGACGCTCGTTACTGGTTTCTGGATACTAGAAAAATCTTTGTTTTATTTATCCTGCATCAAGCATCCAGGGGCCAGCATCTTTTTTAATCTGCTATATCTCCAGCCATGAATCGGAAAACAAGGAGTGACCCAGGATGACCCTCGCTGTCTTTACATAATCCTTTAATTCTTTTGAAAGAGATCCCATATCAGGTTCGTCATTATCCATGACCCTGTGGATAATCTCAACGATATCTGGTCTCTCTCCTCTTGCAATCGCTACAAGGGTATCATCATAGGCATCCGCAATGCAGGAATACATACCTTTTCTCTCAAGCATAACCATATAAGCCTGGTTCAGAATAGGTCTAAGTTGGTCAGGGGGACCGTTGGATATATTTGAAAGGCCGCAGGTGGATTTCACACCGGGAAACATGTCCTGAAGCATCTCCTGAAAGGCAAGCAGGCTCATGAGCTGTGGCTGCTGTATGTTCACGGGTGTGACGATACCATCGACAAAAATATCTTCATTTGGTATTCCCGCCTCGTTCGCGGCATAAATAAGTTCTGCCGCCAAAGCCCCTCTTTCGTTTTCGTCCCTCGGTAGGCCATCGGGGCCCCACATAAGGGCTATCATGTTTGCCTGGTATTTCACGGCAAGAGGGATCATCTTCTCATACCGTTCAGGCCTGCACATAATAGAATTGATTATAGCCTTTCCCTTATGAACTGAAAGTCCGGCTTCCATTGCCTCGATGTTTGAGGTGTCAAGACAGAGGGGCGGTGAATCACCTATGGCATCCTGAACTGTCCTGACGACAAATTCCATCAATTCAGGACCACCCTTTCTGGCAGGCCCGAGATTAATATCTATCCAGTCCATGCCCTTTTCTTTTTGCCTTTTTGCCTCCTCGGCGATCGGATCGGGATTCTTTTCATTGAACGCCCTGCCGATAATCCTGTTGATTACGTTTAAATTTTCTCCAATAAGTAGCATGGCCCTCTCCTTTTTTTGACAGGATTTTGAGGATCTGCGGGATTTTACATATGCTTTGAAAAGGAATTATCCCTTGCATCCTGTTAATCCTGTCCAAGAAATTATTTCCAATTATCCCTCAGATACTTGGGTATCAATGAGGCATCTCTTGGCCCTATCATTATCTCCCAACCCGGCAGCTCCTCTTCCATCTCCCCGCTTATGGAGGCGGCATAACCAGGAATTATAATCTTCTTGTGGCCTACCTTTTCCGCGATCCCGCATTTCTTTACAAAGCCGCCCACCATATCGCCTGAGAATTTTCCCGCGGCCCAGGCGGTCATTACGGAAAGGCCCTCGGTGTCCATTATCAGCAACCAGCTCGGCACCCTGCTTCCCTCTATCTCGCCGCAGACGATAAAATAGGTAAGAGAAAAATTCGTCGTGACCAGTATCGGCGAATTCTCGTCCGGGCTTCCTATCTCATAGATTCCCTGTGTCACCGTCATCGGCCGTTGAGGATCTGTAAATATATTCAGGCGTTCCAGCAGCAATGGAAAAAGACTCTCGCTGCGAAAATCAGAAAGCACGATTATGCCGGCGTACTTGGCAATCAACGTGGCTGCGATGATGGTCTCCATGTCCAGGTTTCCGGCCATCTCACAGGGAAAGCATATCGTCGGAAAACCCAGAGACCTGCTCCCCGCCTTAAGGGACGCTCTCCGAATAGCCACCTGATTCTCGAAAACTTTTTTCATCTCCCTGGATCCGTGATCAAGCAGTAAGTCCTTCAGTCCCATGCCTGTCAATTTATCGCTCAACTGGATAAGCTCATCGATACTGTCAGCTTTTATAGCGAGAGGACAGCCGGATTCCTTTGCGACTTTTCCCATGTCCTCTGCGTTTCCGGCTGTTGCCGCATATATAACAGGCCTTTTGAACGAGCACACATCCAGCGCAGCCTTCATCGCGTCGATATTTTCTGATATTAAAATCAGACCGAATTCCGTTTCCTCCGCGACCTTTTTCGCGACCGCGGCGAACGCATTTGCGTCATTCTTTACGTCTTTCAGGGCAACCAGTTCCGGCCTGAGATTCAAACCAACCCTTTCATACTGGAGGGAGTTCCATTCTTTCAGTTTCTTTTCCAGCTCATCTGAACCTATATCGGAATTTATTACCGCAGCCAGCCCGGTCGGGTTGTAAAACGTTTTTTCATGTCTGAACATCACAGTTTCGCCACCGGTCTTGAAGGCCCTAGTTCCCGCGCCTATGCCGACAGGTCTGATGGGCGGCGCCGAGGCTTCGGCCAACTGCTCTTTAGCCTCGTCCGAAACATAAGGGCACGCGTCCAGCTCGGCTTTTCCTGCAGCAAGGTTCATGGCAAATGCAAGGCAGGTTGGAACACCACATTCTTTACAGTTGGTCTTCGGCAACAACTTAAAGATCTGAATTCCAGTTAATCCCATAATAGACTCCTTTTGAAATAAAATCGTTTCAGGGTTTTACAGTGTTATATAAAATTCCAGAGCACCTTTACCCCACGATGGGTTCCATTTTCAGGGCCGGATGATCTTTCTCCTGAAGGAAAGAAAAGATCTCCTCCTCGGTAACACCTACCGTCTCATCTGCTATCTTGTCGATAAGATCGGGAACACCCATCTCTTCGCTTCGTTTCAACAACCTTTCCCTTATCTCATCCTTCAAAGATTTGGGCATCCACACCATGCGCAGGAGTCCTCCATCACCCAGTATAAATTTACCTTGTGTGATATTAAACTTTGAATGCCCCACAAAACCCGGGGTTGAGGCTCCGCCGCCCATGACTCCCGCAAGGGTTGTGAATTTCATACCGCAGGGAGTCTCACCCGCGTAATCCCTGTGCACAGTCATTATCCCATTACACGTTGGCACCACAGCCGCGATACACTCACAGCAGCCGCATGTCGTCATTGGATCGTGAACGATTGAGTAAAAATTATAGTGGGTGATATTTCCCCTCGATGCCTTCTCCACAAATTCGTTGACACCCTTCCACTGTCCAAGCACCGGATCAATACATTCTCCCTTTACAACAGGCTGGTTCGGTCCCGTGGGATTTATCTCGTATGAGGCCTTGCAATCCATCCAGTTGTACGCTCCGCAAAGACCTGTTCTTTCCGGGCTGACGGTACAGACATGGGAAGGAGCGAAAGACTGGCATAGCGTGCAGGAGTAATAGGTTTCCACATCCTCGTCCTTCATTTTCTCAACACGCTCATCCCTGGTCTTGTATTCCGACCTGGCTCTCTCTGTCAGCTTAACCACGTCCTCTTTCCCGGTATAAAGAGTTACCTCTACCTTATCCAGGATCTTTGAAAAATCCTGATGAAATTTTGCATGGATCACCACACCTATATCCTTAAGGGTAAAACCTTTTTCTATGGCAGCCTTGCTTACTCTGATCCATGAAATATCCCTCTGGCCGATATGCATTATGCCCTGTATATAGTTTACCAGGTGGTGTATCTGGCGTTCCAGGATAGGCTCAAAGTCCGTTTGAAACTCGCGCCCCGCGACCTGCACGTAGATACCGAGAGGAAACGTATCGCCCTGCTTTAGATCCTTGATGTCAGATCCGACCACGTTTACCTTTCCATCTTCGATCTCGTTCATCTCCGCCATTTTTACGAGCTCTGTGCACTGTGTCTTTCCTCCTCCGGTCTGGCAGTACAGATCATCACCCCTTACACGCTCTCCCTCAAAAGCCGGGCCAAACGCGCATGGGATATCTATTTCGGTCACGGTAACCTTGAGACCCCTGACCTCCACCGACCGCTGAGTAATTTCATTAAGCGGCACATTCGCCACTACATGTTCGTATGTGCATATCCCCGTAGGGAGTATCTCGGGTATATCTGTATCGGCCAGGGTCGGGAAGCCCCAGTTTACACAACCGGCGGCCGCAACCGCCCATTCGGTACCAATATCACCGAGAGCATTTACGAAGGCGAAGATCCTATCCTTATTATATAGAAGATTCTTTTTATAGTCTCCCGGTTTAATACCGCCAAATGCCATAGCAGCTCGATTCGCAAAGCCCAAGGCGAATATGGCAGAAGAAATATCAGGACCAAATGGAACAATCCTGGTATTCCAGCCCACCTGCATGCCTGCTTCGAGGCACTGCTCTACCAATGTCTTGTTATTATGTCTCGCTGCACAGAAAATATACAGGTTCTTTTTCTGATAATCTTCGACAATAGTCTTAGCAATTTCAATATTTGGTGCAGCACCCACCATCGCTGCAAAGCCTGGTGCGCTTCCATCAACAAACTCAACCCCCCTTTTTCTAAGAATGGTGTCGTCAGCCGGTCCCAGCCAGAGCTTTCCGGCATCCAGATCAGGATCTTCCTGCGGGTGGTAAAAATCCGGCTCATTTAGAATACGAATTGCCTCCTTTATTTCATATGCAAAGAGAGCAGCCATACCCGCGTCCAGTAATGGTCCTAAATATGGAAGATGGTTTTTACCCTTTACGTGCGGGGGCAAAAGACCCCTTGCAAATTCCATTGGTTTTTTGAGGTCCTCCAGTTTCTCACATTTCATTCCAGTCAGCGAATATATCACGGGTAGATAATATGCGGTATTTGGAAAACCGATCTTTGTACTTGCATCATATGTTTCAAGCGCCTTTTGTAACTCTCCCTCGACAGTTGAAACCACCTTATAACCACCTTGTATAACAGCAAACGCTACTAACTTTGACATGCCTTCCCCCTTCGTTGAGGATTTATTTTATTTCATTAACCTTCCAACGCCCTACGATCAGCCATATCCATAAGAACCCTCTCTCTTGCTTTATCTATGCCGAGTTCCTTACGTTTCTTATCGATATGTGCAATCATTAATTGAGCGTGTTTATAAGGATCCGGTTCTATATCCCACTTGCCACCATAAATCTTTTCCAGTTCATCGGAAAGGTAGTTGTGGAACACGGGCGCTCCCGAGGTCGGTAATGTCACACCAAATACCGTGTAAACACCCGAAGCGACAAAATAATGGCCTATGCTGATAGCCTTTTCACTCATCCATTCCGGAGCGCTTCCAGCGGCAGGCAAATCACATATATCTTTTCCAAGGCCCCCTGCCTTTACCACTTCTGTAGCAGCCAGGAGTATACGGCTGTTATCAACACATGAACCCATGTGGAGAACGGGCGGTATTCCAACAGTTTCACATACTTCTGCAAGACCGGGACCGCAATATACCGCTGCGCTTTCCGGCGTGAGCAAGCCCTCCGTAGCACATGCAATCGCATTGCATCCGGTGGTCAGCACTATCACATCGTTTTTAATGAGCTCTTTTACAACCGTGATGTGTGCCTCATTATGTCTCGTTCTTGCATTATTACACCCGACAACACCGCCGATACCCCTGATACGACCGTTTATTATATTATCATTCAATGTATAGTATGAGCCTCGGAATGTACCGCCAAGATGATACTCGATCGATTCAACACCAAAGCCGGCAACCTGGTTTGCCTTATACTTTGGAATCATTACCTCTGCTCCCCTGTTCTCAAAATTATCTATGGCCAACCTGACTATTCTCTCGGCATCCTCCAATGCATGGTGTTCATCAAATTCTATATGTAAGACATTATCCTGCTCCATTCTTGCGATCGGATGGGTTGTGATGATTTTCGTGTGAAAGCATTTCGCGACACTGGCAATATTCTGCATTATGCACTGGATATCAACCACCATCGCGTCGCATGCCCCGGTTATAATAGCAAGCTCCTGCTGCAGAAAGTTGCCTACAGGCGGAATGCCGTGACGCTGTAATATCTCGTTGGCCGTACAGCATATACCGCCGAGCTGAATACCCTTGGCTCCTTTGGATTTAGCATATTCTATTATTTCAGGCTTATGCACTACCGCAACGATCATCTCGGAAAGTACCGGCTCGTGTCCGTGAACTATGAGATTTACGTGATCAGCCTTCATTATACCAAGATTGGATTCCGAAAAAATAGGTGAAGGAGTACCGAACAGGACATCCTGTAGATCTGTAGCGAGCATCGATCCACCCCATCCGTCGGCAATTGCCGCCCTGGTTCCCTGTTTTATAAGATTTTTATAATCCTGATCAACCCCCATATGTGTCCGGTGCATGATCTCGACTATTTCCCTGTCTATATTTCTAGGAATGACGCCGGCCTTTTTCCATTTTTCGTATAGAGGCTCGGGGGCCCTCTTGCAATACAGGAGCTCTCCTTCTGATTTCCCCCACTCATTCATTGCGTTTTCAGCCACTTCTAATGCGATCTCATCTATGTCTCTGTCCAGGATCTCGCCGTCCTTTTCAACAGTTGTTTCAACACCCAGGTAGGGAGCTATCTGAAGTAGTTTAAAATGATCTTTTATCTTGTATGCGTCAGTCTCTTTTCTCGCTGCTGACCTGAAGACCTCCGCGACGCTTCTACCATGATCCGAATGCGCAGAAGCTCCTCCTGCAATCATTCTGATAAAATTACGTGCCGCGATCGTGTTCGCTGTAGCACCACACAGACCTTTCCTCGTGTCTTCACCCTGTATTCCTCCCTTTGGAAGCGGCAGACGACATGGTCCCATAGAACAATTTTTGCAGCATATACCCTGTATACCTATATTACAGGGTTTCATGTTCTCAGCCCTGTCAAAGATCGTTTCTACTTCAAGTTCATGAGATCTTTGAATCAACTCCTGGGATGCTACATCCATGGTCGCCATAACAGGATCAGCCAGTTTCTTTGTTTTTTCG
Organism: Deltaproteobacteria bacterium; assembly: GCA_016932235.1. The sequence continues at coordinate 14,825 of JAFGDF010000004.1, forward strand.
AGCTTTACTGCTTTTAGATCTTTCTCTTCTGCCATTAGAGGTTCCTCCTCATATTTTTTTTAGGCAATTACCAATAATCGTTAATAATAAGGGATTCCAACAGATCATTAATACAAAGGAATCCTTCTGTGTATCATATTTAGCCTTTCCAGAATTTTTTCATTCTGTGATTTTAATACGGTTGAAGCTGTCTTTTTAACAGCAGTTTCGGTTGTCGATTTTCTTTTAGCCGCAAGCTCTTCCCTTTCCTTCGCTCTTCTCTCCCTTATTGATGCTTCTTTCGCCTCCTCCTCGGCCTTCTTGGCTTTTGCCTTGGCCTCGGCTTCCGCTTTTGCCTTGACCTCCGCCTCTTCTTTTGCCTTGGCCTCCGCTTCCGCCTTTGCCTTGGCCTCCGCTTCCGCTTGTGCCTCTTTCTCGGCCTGCGCTTTTTCTGTCTCCTCTGATTTCTTTTCCTTATCTTCTTTGACCTTCAGAGGCTTAGGGGCCTTTTCCTCGGACTTCTCGGCAGGTTTAGGCTTAGCCGTTGGTTTTTCTTCCTTTTGTTCAGGTTTAGGTGCCGCCTTCTTTTTTGGTTCCGGCGTCTTTTTCTTTTCAGCTACCTCACCTTTACCGAAATCCAGATTGGGCTCAGGAGATATACTGACGAGATCAGCCACCTTCAAATCGAGGCGTTTGGATATTCCCTCAATATCGACGGCCATACCACCGTTTATCATAATATCAATAAAAGACCTGATAAGACGTACACTTTCGGGGTGTCTGAGAATGACTATATCAGATCCGGCCAGCAGATAACATGACGCTGCCGTGCATTCCATCAGGATCGCTCTTTTTTCAGGGTCCCCCAAAGTGGGTGCCTCCTCGATACTTTGCCCGGCTTCCTTACTTTTCCATATCTCATTGCCTATATTATTGATCATAGGAATCTGCAACTTATCGTCTTCCTGCGTAAGGGCCGCCATCCTTATCCTCTCCATCACAGAATAACTGTATTCCATTCCGTAACCAAGGCCCCCGGTCGTAGGGTCAATCAAAATCTTGTTTCGCTTAACGCCGAGGTTTCCGAGCAGGATATTTAATTGTTTTGCGAGATTAACATCAATGGGCGACGAGGAAACTATGCATTGGCCATATCCGAGTGCGCTCGCCCCCACACCCTTATGATTACCCTCTTCGACAGGCCCGAGAGCGCAGTTCATACCTTCACAGATTTCGGATATCTTTTTAAGAACTTCTTCGTCTTTTTGATTGTTCGCCGTACCCCAAAATACTACCGGTACGTCAACGGCCTCTACAACCTTTTTGGCTATTTTAGCCGCCTCTTCGGCTTTTCTGTCCATGCCGTTCGGGTCTATACTTTTTAGTTGCAGCACGATAATATCCGTACCGTATTCATCAACGCATTTTTTTGCCCAGGCGTCAGCCGAAGATATTACATCCTTGAATGGTTCAACCGCAGACGCCGGCCATTCCTTTGATGGGTCATAATCCCATATTTCCATGGCTATCTTCGGCGGGTTAGGCATTTTACCTTCGAAAATATGAAACGGGTACGAATCTTCTCCTCCGATTTTAATCGCTTTATCACCTTTTCCGATAATTGTTTCCCCTATCTCTCCGGAATAGGGCTGTTTGGGAATTTCAAAGGCCAATTTACGCACCTCCTTTAATTATGGGCAGAAATAAGTGATCCTGCCAAATTTTGTTGTGATTTGAAACTCGGAGCTTTTGATTCAAAATTTTGTGTACACATGTGAAAAATATAACAAATCAGGCCAAAAAAAATACCCTTTTAATCAGGATCTGATGTACTACATATAGATTACAAGCTTTTCATTGTCAAGTGATTTTAGATAACGAGATCAAATATTTATATGATAATTTTATACTATATATAGTTTAAATTGTAGATATTAATACAATATGATGTATAAATATTAGAAGCATTTCATCTTTTTTCTCGATGGTATTTTAGAAAAAACCTTTCATCAGATCAGACATTTCCTTAAACAGGATCGAGCTTTTATCCTAATTATTAATAATCTTATTAAAGATATTATAAGCTGATCGCAACGCCTGATTATGTTCATCCAGCTCAATGGTCGGTCTTCCTTCAAAATCAAAATCCCTGATCTTCTTCTCTTCGGGTATTATCCCGGCAAGCTCAAGATTATGCTCTTCAGCAATCCTATTGAGAAAATCGAACTGTTCTTCTCTTACCTGGTTAATAATAAAAAACCTCTTTCCTATATTCAGATGAAGTTCTTCCGTAAGCTCGGATATCCTCGATGCAGATAATATTCCTCTTTTAGACGCATCTGATACTATGATCAGAAGATCTATATTATTTGTAGTTAATCTGCTTATATGCTCCATTCCAGCCTCATTATCGATAACCACTGAGTTATAATTGCCTATCAACCTGTCCAGATATCGAGTAAGAAGGCTGTTCGCAGCGCAGTAACATCCACTTCCCTCCGGTCTTCCCATCACAATAAGATCAAAACCTTCCGCTTCTATGATCGATTCTTCTATCTTCATTTCCATGAAAACGTCCTTTGTCATGCCTACCGATACACCTTTTTTCATCTCTTCTCTCGCATTGCCGATAGTCTCCGTTATTTTAAGGCCGAGCACTTCATTAAAATTTGCGTTTGAATCTGCATCCACCGCCAGAACAGGAGTTTTTCCCTTTTCAACAAGGTATTTAACCAGCATTCCCGCTATAGTTGTCTTGCCCGTTCCTCCCTTACCCGCGAGTCCAATAGAATAAGTCACGATCCGCTCCTTTCAGGAAATTATGGTTGATATTAATTAAAAAATTATCTAATATACAAGGATATTTCTAAAAAAATAATACTTTCTAATTTACTGTTATGACAATAAAAAATGACATCTGGAAACAGATAACCTTCAGGCTTGAACTGAATCTATCGGAGCCGATTTTTAAGACCTGGTTCTCGCAGACTAAACTCAGTAAACTGGACGACAATTCCGCGGTTATAAATGTTCCAAACAAATTTATCGCCAACTGGCTACAGGATAACTACCTTGACGAGATAAGATCATCTTTTAAGGCGATTGTTAATAAAATACCTCATATTGAGTTTCAATATAAGAAACATAACTCAGAGAAATCGCATAATAATATATACAATAAAAGTGATCAATTTTTCATAAATAATCTCAACAATGAAATGAATTTTGACTGTTTTATCACAAGTAGATATAATAAGTTTGCATATTCATCCTCTTATAAAGTAGCTACTAAGCCTACGAGTGATTACAATCCTTTGTATATATATTCAAGATTAAGTCTTGGTAAAACGCATCTTTTAAATGCCATAGGAAATCATTTTTTTAATAATGATAAATCAATAAACATTGGCTATCTCCCCTCGAACATTTTTATTTCAGATTATCTGTTTTCTGCTAAAAATAATAATATTGATAAATTTAGAGACAAATATACAAAATTAAATATCCTTCTTCTGGATGATATTCAATTTCTTTCCAACCACAGAAAGATTCAGGATGAATTTCTTCTGATTTTCGATCAATTTTACAACGATAAAAAACAGATCGTCATTACAGGAGACAGGCCACCCGGCAGACTTAAGAATTTTAATTCTCATATTATATCAAGGTTGGGTTCCGGACTTTTAACGGAAATTCAACCGCCTGACAAAGATACTAAAATAAATATTATTCAACACAGATTAAAGAATGATATTTTTTCAGTATCCATTCCAAATGATATAATATCTCTCCTGGCCCAAAATTCCAATGATCTAAAGACATTGGTGAAAAATATAAATAGAATAAAGACTTATATCTCCATTAATACCGGTGATATTAATCTTTCAGTAGCGAAGTCGCTCGTAAAAAACAGCCATAAAAATCAAATAAATGTCAAAGATATACAATTTATAACTGCTGGATATTTTAATATTTCCTTGTCTGAATTATTATCTCACAAAAAGGATAGACAATATTCTTACCCAAGACAACTGGCAATGTACCTGTGCAGAAAATATACATACCTTTCTCTTCAGGAAATAGGTTCACTCTTCGAAGAT
>JAFGDF010000086.1 GCA_016932235.1 Deltaproteobacteria bacterium
GAACTGCCAAAACGCCTGATCTCCTCCTGTGCCTGCCTTTTGCCGTTTGCATGGATGTGACGCTGAATAAGGATCCGCTGTTTCTCTTTTGCTGCTGCGAGCTTTTCTTCAAGCTGACGTATATCAGCATGGTATTCCTCAATAAGGGAGTTGTGCTCGATGAGTTCCTGCTCCAGGGCCCTGGCCCTGTCTGAATATTTCCTTTTCTCGATGAGGGCCTCCCTTGCAAGATCATCCCTCCCCTTTTTAACCGCTATCGGTGCCTTGTCTTCCCAGTAATTAACGCGAGAATACACCTCATCAAGCTGTCTTTTAACCTTTTTGGCACCAGCCATAACACCTGCACAGGACGCCTTGATCTCTATAAGCGTGTCTTCCATTTCCCTGATCATCATTTTAACCAGCTTTTCAGGGTCTTCCGCCCTGTCAAGCATGGCATTTATATTTGAACTCACAATATCCCTGAACCTTGTAAATATACCCATTATCTATCCTCCTTATATGATGTTTATGATTGTGCCAGATGGTAAAGCAGAAATCGTGCCAAAACCTGAAATTCATTAAAAAGTCTGTTTTAACAGCAATTTATATACTTGACACCGTTTCAGACATATGGTATTTAATGCCATAAATTGGTTTTATTAGCCAATAGCAATTCACTCAGAGGCGGTTAAAATTCCTCGCCTCTCGGCGAAACAAATTCTTAACAGTTTCCATTCAGAAACGCCGAATTTGTATCCGGTCGTGATTCCGGCCTGTCTGTGCCTTTTCGCACGCAGACAGGCAAAGGCCAGAATCGAGTATTTCTAAGCTTTTCATTAGAATGACCAACCTCCATTGAGCCGACGTTTTAGAATTGGCATTAATCAAGGATCTTTATGACTGTTATAAAACAGCAGATCAAAACTAAAACAGTCTCCAAGACTTCTGAGGCACTGGGCCAATCCGAGAAATTTCTTGAGTTTCAGGAACGGCTGGCCAGGGTTGCCCCGATTGACCGTCCTGTTCTTCTGCTCGGGGAAAGGGGCACAGGAAAAGAACTGGCCGCTTCCAGACTACACTTCCTTTCAAAAAGATGGGAAGGACCTTTTGTTGCACTCAACTGTTCGGCCTTAAACCCTTCCCTGATCGAGTCGGAGCTGTTCGGTTATGAAAAAGGTGCCTTCACCGGTGCGGAGCAGCGTCGTACTGGAAGATTTGAGGTGGCAAACGGTGGCACCCTTTTTCTGGACGAGATAGGGACGATCCCTATGGAAGTTCAGGAAAAGATCCTTCGTGTAGTAGAGTACGGCGTTTTTGAACGGGTGGGCAGTTCAATAAGCATTGATGTGGATGTCAGAATCATAGCCGCCACTAATGCAGATCTCATAGCACTTGCGTCACAAGGCCGATTCAAACAGGATCTGCTGGACCGTATCTCCTTTGAGGTACTTTTCCTTCCTCCTCTGAGGGAGAGACATGAAGATATTATTTACCTGGCTAATCATTTTGCCGCCAGAATGGCATATGAGCTTGACAGAAAAGAGATCCCCAGGTTTTCAGATGAGGCGGCAAGATCACTCGAATGCTATGCCTGGCCTGGGAATATACGGGAACTCAAGAACCTGGTTGAGAGGGCCGTATATCGTTCCGAATCATCGGTTATTTCAGAGATCGTTTTCGATCCCTTTGTATCCCCATATGAAAATAATAAAGTGGATGGAGCAGATCTCATCAAGACTGAATCCAGGCCGACTGATGTGGAAAAAATTCTGGAGATGCCCTTGGAGGAGGCTGTAAATATCCTCAAGATCCGGCTGATTGATAAGGCCCTTAAGGAGACCCGCCACAATCAAAGAAGGGCGGCAAAAAGATTGGGCCTGACCTATCATCAGTTCAGGGGACTGTTTCGCAAGTATTATGAAAAATTTAAATAATTCGAGTCAATAATCTCCCTTGCATCCCGGTAGGATACTATTCCGGCTATCCTGTCTCCCTTCAGAGCCACATCGGCCTTTTCTATCTGTCCGGTGAATGTATTGACTATATTGCCGTTGACCAGCAGGATATCGGCCGGTGTATGTCCCAGAGAAACGTGATTAAGGTCTTGTATGTTCATTTTTGTTTCACCCCTTTTTTGGCACAAATGATATACATTCCTCAATTTCCACTCAACAATTATCGAAAAAAATGATATAAGGAATATTAATTATTTGAGCGGAGCAATCCATTAATGGGGAAAAAGGCTTATGAATAGATTATGTAGAAAGATGCAATGGACTATTATTTTTGCATTGACCCTATTTTGTTTAAATGCCTGTGAAACCACGCCAAACAAACCACTGGAACCGCAAATCATTGCCCCTTTAGCTCAAGAAGATTACGGCGTGGGATATATCAATCTGCAAAGATTAATCAACGAGTCTGAAATAGGGAAGGTCGCGATAGATGATTTCTTAAAATTTGCCAGGGAGAGAGAAGCGGTCCCCGCAGCCAAATTAGAGGAAGTAAATAGATTGCGCGATATTCTCAACAGAAAAGGGCATGAGATGAGTCATTCTGAAATGGACATCAAAAAGCAGGAGATTGAAAAAATTTATAAGGAATATCAGCAACTTTTTTCAGATGCAAGGAAAGACATCACTATTAAAAAAAACGAACTTATATCCATGGTATTACAACAAGCAGAATCGGCTCTAAAAGAAGTGGCAAAAAGAATGAAATTTTCCATCATCCTGAAAGATCCCAATTTAATTGCCTATATTGATCCGGATGTTGATGTCACGGATTCCGTTCTGGAGGAGATGAAAGGCACCAATCAATAAAGGAGATGACAAAAATGATTATGAGAAAAATTATCATTGTGCTCGCAACCGCATCCGTTCTGCTGTCCGTGTCCGTTTCAGCCGGAGCAGAGTCTCTGCTGATCAACGGTGATGTAAATGCTGACCAAAAGGTGGACCTTCGGGATGTCATTTTTGTCCTAAACCTCATTACCGGAGAAGAGGAGGGATCCGTGTCGCCCGGCGCTGATATTGACGGAGATGGCATTATCTCCTTGCAAGAGGCATTGTATCAGCTTCAGACTATTGTAGCCGCATATGCCTACCTCCAGCCCTTCATTGATGAATATTCAACAAATATTGTAACAGAAAATACCCTGGCCGATGCCCGTTTAAAGGAACTGGAAAAAACATTTTACTTCAATAGCGACACGGGACCGGCCCTGAAAATGCCCACGATCGAATTCAAATATGAAGGTTTTGATTTCAGTGTGGATATGGGCTCATATAACCCGCCCGAAGCAACCCCCGAACCCATCGACAGTGTACGACTGCTCCTCTATGATTCCGTCTATGAGGAATGGGTCTATGGCCTAAACCAGAACACACAGACCTCATTCCTGACCGAAAACTCTCATGGAGATGATTTTTCGGCCACCTATTTCCTGCCCATCGACGGCACAAGAAGGATTTTCGACAATACCGTCAAAGACCTTAATGATATCGACCCGGCCAGGGGAATCCTGCTCCATGTAATAACAGAAGCCGGTTCAGAGTTCCTGGTAGGAGGGGGCAATACCTTGAGAATTTCGACGGCGATCAGCGCTCAGAGGACGGCATCAGATGAGACCAGGAGAATACCCTCAGGTACCGACGATATCCAGGAAAAGGCGGCCCAGGTTGAAACACTTCCTGTTGTTGCAGGGGACTGCCCCTGTCCGAATGTAGACATGCTGGCAGAGCTGCAAAAATCCTTTGCAAAACAGGGCATCCCCCTTACGGCCGACCACCTGAATATCAAGGAATCTCAGCCGGTCTTTGCCTGCGGCGACGACTTTAAAGCGATCATCAGGCTTGGAAGCGACCTTGAGGTGCTTGAAAGCCCTGAAAAACTCGGGCAGCGAATACGGGACAACGACTTTCGAAGGGTGGAACCGGCAGGATACTTCAGGGGCGCCCATTACCTTTTGATATTGAACTTCTGGAGCTGGTGGAGTCCAAACAACGCCGCATGCATCTGTCAGTTTTCCTGGGAACTTATCGATGTAAGGACAGCCCGAATCCTGGGCGCCGGATTTGTGGAAAAGGAATGCGGCAACCTGGTGACGGATTTCGATTCCATGATCGGGGAGATCGAGACCCTGGGTGAATTGTTCATGCTTTCAGACAGCGATTACGATATTCCCTATTGCGATGACGGGAATCCCTGCACCTGGGACGCCTATGATCTGAAAACCCGCGAATGCAAGCACAGGGCAAAGGCCAGCCTGACACCCTGTGACGATGGCGACCCTTGTACCCTTGATGATAAGTGTATCAACGGGAAATGTGTCAGAGAAACCAAAGTCTGCAACGACAATAACCCATGCACCGAGGACTCCTGCGACCCTGAAACCGGAGAGTGCCGGAGTGTCCGTTTGGCTGACGGCACACCATGTGATGACGGAGATCCGGTGACGGAAAATGATGTATGCATGGAAGGATACTGCGATGGAACAATAAACTTCCCCATTCCCAATGTTCCCCGTGCCATTGGACAGCCCTCTTTTTCTCCTGATCCCGTGAATTTATACAGTACAACCATTGTGTCCGTCCCCATAACCACGGATACTCAAAAAGTGGCCATTCAGTTGTGGGATACCGAAAGGCCATTTTACTTCGCAATGACCTATAAGGACAATCTGGCAGGTCAGAATCTCGCGGAGATCGAAACACCCTGGATTTCTGTAAACATTTATGAAGACGTGGCAATGGTGTATATGGAATTTGACGTTTACGCCGGAAATTATGGAGGCGCCTATTCTCGTTATACATACGATCCTTCCAGGTCGGAGACTTACTATATAGTTTACCAGAACGATCTCCTGGGACATACTGTCGAAAAGGTCTCGGATATCCCCATTGCATGGCTGACTGTGCAACTGCAATAGTGATAGGTCAAGGATTTCCCTTCGCGAAGCTGTCTTATAACTGTTTTCACTGCCGTTTTAGATTGGTTCACAATTAGATTCGCCAAAAAGATTTTTGAGACGTAATTTTTTGTGACAAAATCATTGACGGTAGGGTTCTGTGTGAGAAGGCGAAGAGACAGGGGGCGGTATATCTACCCCTCTTTGAAGCATATCAGTACCGGGCATCTTATTATCAACGCCCTCTTTAATAAACAGATCGCCTAATGATTCTTCCCTCTTGAACACATCAGCCGTACCGCTATCAAGTCCTCCGGTTAAACCGGAACCTTCCTGTGCCGGGGAAGTCTCTTTTTCATGGTTCAGCATCTCAAAATCCGTAACAGGCCTTAATAAAGGGGCGACATCAGGGCTGGTGACAACCATCAATTGACCGGCATTGATATTTATTATCTCATCCGGCCTGTTCAGGCTATAGCCGTAACCGGCCCCTTCCTTAAAGGCCGAACCGCTGATCCCTCCGATATAATATGTGAAAAAATTCGTTCCCCTTACCCCTACTATTGCAGTTGGTGTTTCTATCTCATAACGATCCGCTTTATCAATCCCGAAAGCCCTGTCTGCAAGCATCTTTACTATGCTCTGCACCTTGCCCCTGAATAATTTGAAAACAGCGCTTCCTCCCGACGGCCCGACAGAGAATTCCCTGATCTCAACCCTGCTCGATTCTGCCAGGCGCATAATACTGCCGTCTGAAAAACGGATTTCAACCTTGGACGAGCTCTTGGTCCTTATAATATCCCCGACAAATATCTCATCTCCCATATTAACGGGACGGGCTTCTTCCCCCGGCCTGGTCACATCAACTTCTCCCGTTATCGCCGTGATTATATTCGATTGAGACGCCGGTATTAGATATGGCAAAAAGAAGATCAGCATAAAACATATAACTAACATTTTAATATGGTTATTCATTTTTCCCTCAATCTCCAGATCTTATATTATTTTAAACACATAATCAGAATAAGTACAAGCAGGAATTTTGACCTCACCTTCAGGGAATTAGAGGCTCAGGGCACAGGTCGCAATGGGACACGGAATGGATTTATAATTCCAGAGTCCTGCTTCTTGATTTTTCTTGCTCGCGCCCTGTGCCTTGCGCCTTAAGCCTTGTTCATGCACCGCAGATGATACTTTGATGGCGCTTCATGTCCGGAGATATTTACTTGACAGCGTCTTCAAATTCCCGGTAAAATCAAGACAAGGTTGAGAATTTTTCGTTAGACATGCAAAAAGACAACCCACCAGTTCCCCTCTCCTTTTAATATTGTTTCTATTTGTCGGTGGTTAATCAACTTTTTTGTTATCAATAAAAAGCTCACGCCATCAGAAAGGGCGCTTTGTCACCCTGTAATATTTCTGTAATTACTCGTAAGAGGAGAAAAGCCAGATGAAGAACAGTCTTCAAAAAATATTCAAAGGAACCGTCCTGGCCGTTCTGATCGGCCTGATTGCCTTTCCAGCATATGCCCAGGGCATTGACGAAAGCATTAA
>JAFGDF010000005.1 GCA_016932235.1 Deltaproteobacteria bacterium
ATTTTCCATCCTGGGCGATCTTGATCTGTGTCTCGGTATCGGGCACCTGTTTTACGCATACTATTATATTCACTTCATTCCTCCTTAATTTTTTAATTACCAGTCGAATAAAAAATCCGTGGTGTATGTCCCTGTTTTTGCTTTCAAAGCCGGATGTTCAGATTATTCGAGCAGGTGCTAAATTTAGGTTAATCATATGGATAAATCAGTCCTTCAGACATCTTTTTTTTAACATGCATATTATTAGGGTGTCAAGTCATATTCCCCTATTCCATAGTATTTCCGGTACTAAAAAAAATATTGCTAATAATTAAAAATTGTAGAAATAAAACAAAATATGTTATAATATTCACAAAGGCAGAGAGTTAAAATCCAACATCTTCAACGTAACATCTTGACAACAAACATTCGCTTCTACTATTTTTAACCTTTAAACTTTAAGCTAAGCAACTTTTTCCGTAGGCATTGACACTAATTTCTATTAGATTAATAAGGGAGGATACCATGCGCAGATCGATACTTTTCTTTTTACTTCTTTTAGTAGGAATCTCTTTTGTCGTCCATGGAACTTCATCAAACATTTTCGCCAAAACAATAAAAGTGGGAGCAGTTATTAACCTTACAGGCCCGGCTTCCACCTGGGGGCAGTTTCATGCCAAGGGCCATTATGACTATTTTCGATATGTGAATGAAGTTAAGGGGGGTGTTTACGGGAATAAGATCGAATTGACTGTTGTCGATCATGCCTATAAAGTCGATGAAGCGGTAAAATACGTTAAAAAATTCTGTACCTCGGACAGGATGGATATTATCGCCACATGGGATGCAGGATCGGGAATCATGGCCAAACCGATTACCCAGGAAGCAAAAATCCCCAATATCAATTATTCCACTTACCAGGGCATCCTCAAGCCTCCGGTTGATTATTCCTATCTACCTTACGGGGCCTATGACATGGACAGTTACGCGGTATTGGAATATATTCGTGCCATCCACAAAGGCAGCAGCGCGCCTAAGGTGGGTTTACTTACCTATAATAATACCTACGGCAAATCGATTCACGACCCCAGCAAAGAGGCCGCGGAAAAGTTTGGTGTGGACATCGTCAGTATTGAAGAGTTTCCAACAAGCAGTGTCGATCTCAATACTGAACTCCTGAGGTTGAAAGGTAAAGGGGCCCAATATATCTTTATGCAATGCCTGCCCTCGGCTATTTTAACGGCATTGAAATCTGCGGATCGCGTAAATTACAAAGGTCTTTTATTCGGTACCTGGACGTCCACTGATCCGGATTTTTTCAAGCGCGGAAAAGGGCTAATCAGGGACAGAATGTACATGCAGTTCCCAGCAGGGCTTCCTTCCGACAATACACCGGGAATGGATCTTCTTGAAACATTGTGGAAAAGATATAAAACCGTTACAAATTTTGACGCTTCATACTGGGAAGGGGTCGTTATCGCCTCGATTATGGAAAGGGCATTTGAAAGGGCCCATGATAAATTCGGAAAGATTGACAGCGAGACCATTAACCAGGCCCTTGAAACCTTTGATAATGAAAATTTTGGAGGCCTTGTCCCGGATATTACCTATACGAAGACAGATCATGGCGGATCCTGGACAGCAAGGATCGTCCGGATAAACGAAGACCAGACCTATACCCCGGCCACCGCTTTTTGGTCTCCTGGAAAAGAACAAATCAAAATCATTAAATAAACGGTGAATAACTGAATGAAGGCTTTTCGCGGTCAACCAAGTATCTTTACCTCAGTTCGGCCGGAAGAAAAACGTGCCGAACTCGAGGTAAAAGATATTTCCTTACGGTTCGGGGGTATAACCGCCCTGAATAAGATCAATCTAAAGGTGAGCACCGGGGAGCTTGTCGCCGTTATCGGCCCGAATGGCGCCGGAAAAACGAGCCTGCTAAACTGTATTACCGGATATTATAAGCCACAGGAAGGGCAGATCTTTTTTAACGGAAATGACATAACACGTCACCATACTCATCACCTCATACGACTGGGTATCGGCAGGACCTATCAGAACATTGAACTATTTCCCGGCATGACGGTCCTGTCCAATATGCTGCTGGCCCGTCATACCCATTGTACCTATAGCATCGGGGGCGCCTCTATCTTTACCAGGTCTGTCAGGAAGGAGGAGGTGCGTCACAGGAAGATCCTGGAGGAATTGATCGATTTTCTTGAGATGCAACCCATAAGGAAAAAACTTGTCGGCTCTTTGCCTTACGGTTTGCGTAAGCGTGTTGAACTCGGTCGCGCTCTGGCCCTGGAACCCAAACTTCTTATACTCGATGAGCCCTTCGCAGGAATGACCCTGGAAGAAAAAGAGGATATGGTAAGGTTCATGAGGGAATTGAACGAGGCGTGGAATCAGACTATGATCCTGGTTGAGCATGATATGTCGGTTGTAATGAGTATATCCAAGAGAGTTGTGGTACTCGATTTCGGTGTGAAACTGGCTGAAGGGTCTCCTGACTTTGTTCAGAACCACCCGCAGGTAATCAGCGCGTACCTTGGTGACACATCGAAAATAGAACAATAATTTTATGAATAAGAACAATCCTCCAAAAAAAGATAGAGATCAAAAGGAACTGTCTTCGCTGGGAGAGTTCACCTTTCCCCAGATACTCAATAGACAGGCCGAGCTACTTGGAACTGAAAAAATAGCTATCAGAGAAAAGGCCTATGGGATCTGGCAGACATACAATTGGAAAGAGTATCTCCGATATACGAGGCTTGTCTCTATGGGGTTGCTTTCACTCGGCCTCAAACGGGGTGAAAACGTCGGCCTTATTCTGGACAATCATCCTGAATGGCTGTTCAGTGAACTGGGCGCCCAGTCGATCGGGGCGATAACCGTATGTTTGTTTACTTCGGCCGTGGCCAAAGAACTGGTTTACGGTTTGAACCGCGTCCAGGCGGCATATGTTTTTGTCCAGGACCAGGAGCAGGTGGACAAATTACTGGAGTGCCGGGATGAACTGTCTCATATACGCAGGGTAATCTATATTGACCCTACGGGAATGAGATCATATCTGGATAATCCTTGGCTGATCAGCTTTAGACAACTCATGGAAATAGGAAATAAACTGGATAATGATGAGCCGGAACTCTACGTTAAAGAGTTATGGGAAGGAAAGCCCCAGGATGTGGCTTTAATGATTATGACATCAGGCACCACCGGCCTGCCAAAGCTGGTAATGCTCAGTTATGAAAATTTTACGGAAATGGCCAGGAAGTGGCTGGAAACCGCTCCCATTGAAATTGGAGACAACTGGATCTCCATTACTCCAACGGCCTGGATCGTCGATCAATTATGGGGTATCGGAATAACATTGGCCGGTGGAATGGTTATGAATTTTCCTGAAACCCTGGAAACGGTTACTGATGATTTCAGGGAGATTGGACCCAATATACTGATCACATCTTCCAGATTCTGGGAGGATCTTGCATCCAAAATAAGGGTTAAGATCAGTGATTCCGGGTTTATCAAGAAATGGATGTATAATCAGTCCCAGAAGATAGGTGGAAAGATAGTTGATCTGGAATCTTCCGGTAAAGGCATTTCTGCAGGACTTCGTCTTTTAATCTGGTTTTTTAAAAAGACCGTTTCAACCCAGCTGTTGGATCGGGTGGGTTGCCTCGGATTTAAGGCGGCCTATACAGGCGGTCATCCAATAAGTCCTGATGTAATCCACTTTTTCAGGGCTAATGGATTGAACCTGAAACAGTGCTATGGTTTAACAGAGGCAGGAGGAATTTTCCAGGTACAGCCTGATGGAGAAGTAAAACCTGAAACCGTAGGCAAACCTCTCCCCCGGACCGAAATAAGGATAACCGAGGATCAGGAAGTCCTGGTTTCAAGCAAGTCCAACTTTATTGGATACTATCAGGATCCCAAGGCTACTTCTCTGGCATTAAAGGACGGATGGTTTCACACGGGGGATGCGGGATATTTTGACAATGACGGTCACCTCCTGATTATCGGAAGAAAAGAAGATATTATGAGGACGGAAGAGGGTGAGGCGTTTTCACCCGATTTTATAGAAACGAGGCTGAAATTCAGCCCCTATATAAAAGAAGCGGTGATATGGGGAGAAGGACAGCCCTATTTGACTGCCTTCATTAATATTGATTTCGGTAATACAGGGAACTGGGCTGAAGAAAACAAGATCCCCTATACGACATATACGGATCTTTCCCAACAGCCTGCGGTTGAGGAAATGATCAGGGGGGAAGTGCGGGAAGTGAACGAAAAACTTCCCAAGCCCATGCGACTCCATAAGATCATCCTGCTTTACAAACTTTTGGATGCGGATGATGAAGAATTGACAAGGACGGGTAAGGTGCGAAGAAAATTTGTTTTTGAGCAGTACAGGGAGCTGATTGACGCGATGTATTCAGATAAGAAGGAACTGCCCGTCAGGGGAAGCGTTCGATACAGGGACGGACATGTTGGAACCATAGAAACAAAGGTAAAGATCCTTCAAATATAGCAAGGGGGCAACAGGACTAAATATGGAATTTTTCCTTCAACTTTTAGTGAACGGGGTATCACTCGGGCTCCTCTATGCCCTTTCCGCTCTGGGTTTCGTAATGATCTTCAAATCCAGCAGTGTCCTGAATTTTGCCCATGGTGAATTAATAGCCATTGGCGCATTCCTTTTTCTTGTGCTCTCCACCTGGGCCGATCTGCCTATTATTCTCTCTTTCATTTTGACCCTTGCCGGAAGTTTTGCCCTGGGTTTTATTATTGAACGTCTTTTCCTGAGGCCGTTGATCGGGGAAAACCTTATCCAGGTTATCATGTTGACGCTGGGCATCTCAATTATGTTCAAAGGAATGCTCCTGTTTATCTTCGGCGGAGATATATATGACTACCCCAGATTCCTGCCTGAAGGCCTAACAGTGGAGTTGGGCTATATTCGGATTGATTCTGTTTATATGGCTGCCTTTATTATTGGAATTGTCTTTCTCCTGCTTTTCGGTTTTTTTTTCAAGTACTCTTCACAGGGCATCTACATGAGGTCGGTGGCGGACAATCAGCCCGCGTCACTTTCCCTTGGAGTCCACGTCAAGAGGGTTTTTGCCCTTTCCTGGGCCATTGCCGGGCTGGTTGCGGCAATGAGCGGTATTATACTGGGCATAATAAACGGTATCAATGTGCACGGGTTAACTTCGGTTGGTCTGAAGGTCTTTCCGGTAGTGATCCTCGGCGGTCTCGATAGTATCGGGGGGGCAATCCTTGGGGGCATTATCATCGGTCTCCTTGAAACCTTTACAGGCGGATATATAAGCGGGTCATTGCGAGAGATAATCCCTTATATCGTTCTTGTCTTTATTTTGATGGTGAAACCTTACGGTCTCTTCGGTCTTAAAGAGATAGAAAGGGTTTAAGGTCCTGTATCATGTCCCGGTTCCATTTTCATCCCTGCGGAAATTTTAAGACATCTTACGAAAAAGAACTCTCTGTATTTGAAACGGATTTCGGGAGATTGTGGGTTATTATCGGTCTCATCATCCTCTATTGTGTGATACCTTTTGTAATGAGCCCCTACCTTATTTATATCCTGAATATTATCGGGATATATGCCATAACCTCTATAGGTCTCAACCTTTTGATAGGATATTCCGGTCAGATATCTCTCGGACAGGGAGCTTTCTTCGGGGTAGGGGCATATACCGCCGCGATATTGGCGACTAAAGCCGGTTTTCCTTTCCTGCTTGCAATTCCCTCAGCAGGTATTGTTACCGCCGGTGTCGGGATGATCTTCGGCATCCCATCAATACGCCTCAAACACCTCTACCTTTGCATAGCCACCCTTGCCGGACAACTTATCATCGATTATCTTTTTGTCCACTGGGAGGGGCTCACGGGAGGAGCCGAGGGCATTATTATCTCTGATGCCACTATTTTCGGAATAGATATATCTAATGACAAACTGTTCTATTATATAATTTTTTTATGCCTTGTCCTTGCCATATGGGTGGCGGTCAATATTATACGAACAAGGTTTGGGCGGGCATTTATAGCTATACGGGATAACGACAGGGCTGCCGAGGGGATGGGAATCCCAATTTTCAGATATAAACTTATGGCCTTTGCGGTAAGCTCTTTATATGCCGGTTTTGCCGGTGGGCTCTATGCCTTTTATTTGATGAGTGTCACCCCCGAACCTTTTAATCTATGGAAGTCCATTGAATTTATCGCCATGATTATTATAGGGGGATTGGGAAGTGTTTCCGGTTCAATATTCGGAACGGTCTTTATAGTTGCTTTAAACGAACTTTTGAGTCATGTCACCGGGTTTCTTATGAATTTCGGTGCAACGGCCGGGTTGGCGGTGACAATCGCTCCACTCAGGGAGTTCGTCTTCGGCCTTGCCATTGTGCTCTTTATCTTATTTGAGCCTAAAGGTCTGGCAGAGGTCTGGCGTGTTATCCGGTCAAGTTTCAGGTTATGGCCTTTTTCATATTAAATATAACTAACTAATAAACAGAAGAACCCTTTTCAACATTGCCGCGGGAAGCAAAATGGAAGACGAAACAAGGCTTTTAATTAATAATATAAGCGTTGTATACTCCGATGTTATTCAGGTACTTAAGGGAGTATCCCTTGCTATAAAAAAGGGACAGGTTGTTTCCCTCCTGGGCAGCAACGGAGCAGGAAAAACTACAACCCTAAAGGCTGTTTCAGGCCTTCTCAAACCTGAGAACGGCAAGGTCACGGAAGGATCGATCGAATACGACGGCCAAGCGATTCAGAACTCTTCTCCGGAAGAAATCACGCGGGGGGGAATTATCCAGGTCCTGGAAGGAAGGCAGGAATTCAAGTACCTTACGGTTGAAGAGAATTTAAGAGTGGGTACCGCCACCCGATGGGGGAAACCCTTCCAGATGGATCTCGAAATGGTTTATGGCTATTTCCCGGCCCTGCGTGCCCGTAAAAAGACATTGGCCGGTTTCTGCAGCGGTGGTGAACTACAGATGATGGTCATAGGTAGGGCTTTGATGGCCCATCCAAAGTTGCTGCTGCTGGATGAGCCTTCGTTGGGACTTGCCCCGCTGCTGGTCAAGGAGATATTTCAGATTATACGCAGGATAAACCGGGAGCAGGGAACCACGCTTATGGTTGTGGAACAGAACGCGAACATGGCTCTTCAGATCGCTCACTATGGTTATGTCATGGAAAACGGAAAGATTGTACTTGAAAGCGAAGCCCGGGAATTACGCGAAAATCCTGACGTAAAGGAATTTTATCTGGGTACCGCCACATCAGGCGCAATCAAATCATACGATGACGTTAAGTCATATAAACGTCGTAAACGTTGGTTATAGTACTTCTTGTCCGGCTAAATTCAGATGGTTTCAACTGAATCCCCACCTAATGAATC
>JAFGDF010000087.1 GCA_016932235.1 Deltaproteobacteria bacterium
AGGAACCCGGTGAATGAAAACATTCTAAGAGAAAGGATACACACACCATGCTAAAAGATAACCTAATTGAATTAAAAAAGCCAGATAGATTCATTAATGATCCGATTACCGAAGTGTTACGCAATGGAGCCAAGAAACTGTTAGCTGAAGCATTAGAGGTTGAGATTGAGGATTATCTAAGTTGAATAAGTTTGCACTCTTTCAACAGGTCGCGGGTAGTCTGATCATCGCCGGCAGAGGGTTCGGGATAGCGCAGCATCCCTTCATAAATGCGGTCGATACCGCGACCCGTGCGCTCTGCTATCAACATCAATTAGAGGAGAGGCCCATAGCAATTGACAAGCCGGGTGTAATCAAGATATGATTCTGCCTATTCAATTTTCTAAACAGAAGGAGGATAATAAATGGACCTGGGACTTAAAGGAAAAACAGCTATCGTAACCGGAGGCGCTTCTAATATCGGCAGGGGCATTTCCCTGATTTTAGGCGCCGAGGGTGCCAATGTAATCATTGCAGACCTCGATGAGAAGCAGGCAGAAAAAACAGTCAACGATATTAAAACCGCCGGAGGTGAGGCTATGGCGATAAAAACGGATATCACCGGTATGGATGCCGTAGAAGCCATGGTAAAAAAGACGATTGACCGGTACGGTAAAGTGGACATCCTTGTTAACAACGCCGGCTGGGACTCCTTTGCTTTCTTTGTTGATACCACACCTGATCTCTGGGATAAGATTATTAAAATCAATTATGTAGGAATGATGAACTGCACAAAGGCCGTACTTAAGCCCATGATTGCACAGAAATCCGGTGCTATCGTCAGTATCAGCTCGGACTCATCCCGGGTCGGCGGACCCAGGGAAGCGGTTTATTCCGGGGTCAAGGGAGCAATTAATTCACTGAGCAAGACACTCGCCCGCGAGAATGGCCGATTTGGGATAAGGGTTAATGTTGTAAGCCCCGGCGCGACTCCCCCAAAACCTGAAGACATCGGCGAGAAGAGCATGCACTACGGCGTTGAAGGACCAAACGCCTCGGAAGAAGGTATGAAAGCGCTTTTAAAACTGTATCCTCTGGGACGTGTTGCTACGCCAAAGGATATCGGTAACGCCGTTGCTTTCCTGTCCTCGGATGCCGCAAGCTTCATTACCGGCCAGATCATAAGCGTCAGTGGCGGCTACTGCGTAGTTGGATAAATATAGTGGGGTCACCCATTAATATCGTGCCACAGGATGTTTGCGCAGAACGTGCATAACTGTTCAGCTAAAGCGAGACATCCTAAACGGCTTTTGGATATTGTCTTTTAAATCTGTCAAAATCACGGGATGATGAGCATAATGTAATTTTGTTTTTGTCTGCTGATATCCAATGAAGTCACTTTCACATTCATAAGAAAAGGCAACGGGTTAACTCTCCTGTTAGCTCATGTTGTTTAGATCAAGGTCAGTCTTTTCTTTTTACTTGATTTCAAAGGCTTAGACTTAAAAATTATTTGGAAGGAGGCTTTGATTAAAAACGTTGTGGATAGCTTCAAAAACATTATTTATGAAAAAAGTAATGGGGTAGCAACTATTACTCTTAATCGACCGGATAAGTATAACGCTCTAACGATCGAACTTTTAACAGAATTAAGGGAAGCAATGATAGATGTCTATGATGATAACGCTATAAGGGTGATAATCCTCACCGGTAATGGAAAAGGCTTCTGTTCAGGAGGTGATCTTAGAACAGTTGATGAACGGACAAAACCCGATGGCGTGGATCTTGAAGAGGAAAAGAAATTTCACAAGATTGCCACTGATGCGTTTGATAGTCTGGAAAAGTGTCCCAAGCCTCTTATTGTAGCTGTGAATGGACTTGCTATAGCGGCTGGATTTGAGATGTGTCTGTGGGCTGATTTGGTTATCGCTTCAGAGGATGCTCGCATAGGAGACGCTCATGCCAATTATATGCTGTTTGGCCCTAAATCGGTGAATCTGCTGCCTCGTCAGATCGGTCTCAAAAAAACGATGGAGCTTCTTCTTACGGGAGAAGTATATCCGGCAGAAGAACTGGAAAAGGTAGGATTGGTCAATAAAGTTGTTCCCGCGGACAGACTTATGGAGGCAGCACATGAGATGGCTGCAAAGATTGCAGCAAAAAGCCCGATGGGATCGAGATATATAAAGTCGGTCGTTAAGCAGACCTTAAATTCCCCGATGGAAGCGGTTAATGATTATGCTTTTGCCATAGTTGATATTATAGCAAAATCAAAAGACCGTGCAGAAGGTGTAAAGGCATTTACAGAAAAAAGAAAGCCGAACTTTACCGGAGAATGAGATATGCAAGAATAATTTAACTCCCTTTGTATTTCTTCTACTCTCACACATAATAGGTGGTGTTGTCTTTGCCTCACATACAGCTCCAGTATAAAGCGTCAAAGGATTCCTGAGTTTTTGCATTAACCTGAAAAATAAGGAGGTAAGCTATGCAGTCTGTCGGACTTAGTCCGCCAGCCTGCTAATAATATTTTGTGTTTTTTTATTTTGTGAACAGATTTTTTTCATAGAGGGATCAATATTTCATGCTTATTCACACCAGGACATCAGAGCGGAGGAAGCCCATTTTTAGCAACTGCTCTGAACGCTGAGACGCCATTGATGGAAATCCGTGAAAAGGTATCGATAACCCTCCTCAAAAAAACATGTAGACAAGGAAGGGAGGCCGGGAACATCTGATTCATCACCTCTTGTCTGGGAAACATAGTCTCTCTTGCAAAGCGGATCTTCCTGGTCACTCCATGGACCTGAAGGATCCATAAAATATATATCAGAGCACCTGGGTCAGCATTGGTCAGACATAGACGCAGGAGTATTTTTTCCATAAAACAAAGCCTGTTTTTTCCAAGGTCGATCAGGATGCTGTCAGGCACATCAAACCCAACCAGATGCTTCATCAGCAGAAAGGCGTATAGCAATATCCTTTCGGCCCGAACCATCCTGGAATATTTAACCAGTTCCTCCCAGCTTAGAGCAGATTGATTTTTTTTGATAACCTCTGCAATGTCAACAAACCAGATAAGGCCTCTGTAACGATGCTTCAGCAGGTGAAATGAAAGGGCGATCAGATTATCATAAAGAGAAAGCCTCCTTAAAAAGGCCCCACCAGATACTGGAACTGACATGCACCACATATCGGCAGCCTTGACATCCATCAAATCCTGCCGCCCGCTAATGCGATGAGACGAGACATAATCCGTATGAAGATCGAATGACATAATGCCTTTATAATAAGAATTGGCACAAAATCTGCTCTGAACGAATCCCATTGACTCCAGGAGACCCCTTAAGTCATCAAGGAACTCCTGCTTCACCAGAAGATCGATATCCTCCATCTGACGTAGCGCGATATCATGGTAAACATCGTTCAGGAGGGCAGCCCCCTTAAAGACAATAACATCAAGACTTCTTCTTTTCAGCGCATCGCCAAGCTCATCCATTGTCCTGAGAATATGCCGGTTGATTATGGAGGTTTCGGCGTATATCCTGCCCAGATACCTTCTTGTTTCCTGAGGAAGATAGGATAAAAGATCCAGATTGCGGCAATGATAATAGAACAACGGGGAGAGGCCCTCTCTGAAGGTATCCTGTGCGACAGTCGGCCAGTCCGCGCCGGCCGTGACATATCTCTCCAGCCTTGCAGCATCGCTCCTGCTCAGAACCTGTGTCGCGATTAGCCTGCAGAACCTGTTTTCCCTCTTATTCATAATCACATCGGTTTCTGTAGGTTTTTTATTTTAATGGATCCCACACTTTATCAGGTATAATTAATGGCCAGCAGTTTGTCGGACTTTGGCCGACAGACTGCTGATAATCTTTGAAGCTCGTCAGGCGAGATTATCTTCAAATACCCCATGATGCCTTTTATTAAATACGGAATGAATCATGGACTTCAATCATGTTGCCGTGACCTGTGACTTCCAGCTCCGGCGTCTTTATACCTGCAAACTTCCTCACCTTCTCAGGCAGGCACAGCCTGCCGTCTTCGGTGATTTGTGCAGATTGACACAGATAAAAAAGGCCGTCCCTCTTGTCTTTATCGAACATTATCTCCAATCTTTTCCATTCATCGCTGGCCTCTGGAACAAGCAAAACCGTGGTGTTTTGTTCAGGAACAATAAGTACAAACCTTTTTTGAAAAAGCGACCGGGGAAACGCTTCCGGCATCGTCAATTGATCTCCAACAAGGGTGGCTGAATACTTCCCGTTAAAAGGATAACAGGCCCTGCCGGCGCGCCCCGCCGCCGAGGCGATATTTTCGAAAAGCCAGGGTACCTTCTCAGGAAAGCCACAGAAGGCAACCATTGTCAGAAGACATGTCTTGATAAAAGTCCGCCTCCTCATAACAATTTTCCCCCGTTGATTATGCTCATTCCGTCTACGCGCCGGAATAAGCGCTTTGTGTATTCTTTTAAAGCCGAAACAAACCACGAACTCAATTCCATGCCCCTGTTCAGGGGTTCATAGCGGTTGTTCCTCACAAAGCCAATGGCCTTGCCTGCAATTGAATCTCCATTTACCGACTCCGCGCAAAGATTATAACCATCACCCTTGAGCCGGAAAGTCTCCCCTTTTTCTTTTTTAACAAGCCTGTGAACAATATGTTGCCCGTCTTTTCCCCGATAAACGATAATATTCCCCCTGCGCAGGGACTCGGGCGCTGTCTTTTTCACAACAACAAAATCGTTATCCCTCAGCATGGGATACATCGAATTACCCTGCACTCTGTATAATCTCATCAAGAATCACCCTGAAAGGAGCGGCATCAGTGAACATATCCGAATTCCAGTATACTTCATACGCGGGATAATTGCACATCTTTTCTACAAAGCGCTTCTGTCTTTTCTGCTCCGCCGAACAATATGACCATAGAAACTGCGGCGCTATCCTTCTTAATTTTTCTATTTTTTTCTCGATCTTCTTTACGCGCACAGGGCCATTGTTAAACCGGGGAAGAAGGAGACATTTCAGTTCAGCTGTTTTGAAAAGGGCCTGATCCGGAACAATCACTTCATGTTTCAGATATAGGGCTGAATAAAAAGGAAGCAATTCAATATCTTCCGCCTTTTCTTTCATCAGCGTCACGTCATCACTCAAAAGAGGGCATCCATGCTTCATGGCCATGTGACTGAAGGTGGATTTGCCGCAGTCTGACGGGCCAACGGTAAGGAAACCTCCGTTGAAATGGAACCCCCCCGAATGCATGACCCATATACCTTTCCGCGCAAGCCTGGGAAAAAGAAGGCTTCCGATTTCCTGCGGGACCGCTTTTTTCCTGAATGAAAGAGGCCTGACCGCCGGGGCGATTCCGTCCTCCAGGAAGAATTTGAGCAGGCGGGAGATATCTCTTCTGTCCTCCTCACAGAGACATTCGATCCTTGTCCTGAGCCCGTAGATATTTACGTCAAGTATCGGGCCCATGGGGACTCCGGATATTCCTTGAGCCAGTCCAGTTTCCCGAACTGGTAAAAACACCAGTTACACAGGGAAAGAGGCGCCTTTTTTATTATATCCCTTTTCTCAAACCGCCATTTCAGGACGTCCGGGATAAGATTGAGGTGGCGAACGATAAGATCCGTCAAGGGGATATCCCTGATATTGCCAAGACATTCCTTCCCCTTGTAGGATTCAGGGGTAGTTCCCACATTGCTCAGGTTGTTGCAGAAAAGGAAGTTTCCCTCCTCGTCCACTCCAAACTTGAAAAATGCATTGCAGGTAAATATATCATTCATGGGATTGAACGCCTCGATCTTTAATTTCGGGAATATGGGTTGCCAGTCGGTGAGCTGGATGAACAGCCGATATATTTCTTCAGGATCCGGAATCAGCCCTTCCTCTATCAGTCGCCTTGTCGGCTGAATGAAAATAAAGGATTGTGAAATCACGTTAAGGCCGGATGTAAATAGCAGGATATCGCGCAGTTCTTTCTTGTTGTCATTGGTGACCGCTGTCTTGATATAACAGGGTATTCCCAGCAAACGGCAGATCCCGATAGCCTCTATGATCCTCCGGAAACTGCCCTCTTTTCTGTTCCGGTCATGCTTTTCCTCCACGGCGCTGTCCAGGCTCAATCCCACCAGCCGGATGCGCCTGTGTATCAGGGGCATACGGATTAGAGGGAATATTCGCTCTTTGAACAGGTAACCGTTGGTCAGTATCTCAAAATCAATTGTATTCTCTGCGAGGCTCAGGAAGATGTCCTCAAGCTGGGGATGAAGCGAGATCTCGCCTGATCCCGTAATGCCCGCATACCGGAACCCCAGACTCCGAATCTGTTTCATGAGATCCGCGAAAAGCCCCTTTTCCATGTACGCGGGTTTCGATGCCTTTTCCACAAGGCAGTGCCTGCATGAAAAATTGCAGAAATTAACGATATCTATTGTCGGCGCTTTCATCCGTTTTCATCCATTCCAGTTTATTGAAAAGCCGGAAACATTTTGTGCAGTTGACAGGCCAGTCTTTCTTCGGATCCGAGCCAATTACTTTTTCCATAAACCACGCGAGTGTCCGGTAATGCCGGATGATCCCCTCTTCAATGCCAATCTCCTCAATGTTCCCGAGATATTCCCTCCCGAAAACATTCGGGCTGTCCCCGTTTGTGGGATGGGAGAGATTGCAGCAGAAGATGAAATTTCCAAGGTGGTCAAATGAGAGCCCGTTCGCGGGATTACACAGAGGCACACGGTAATCCGGGTTCGCGAATCCCTCAATGTTAACGGCCATTGTGAATGACGGCATAATCCTTCCGGTTATAAGCCTTATGACACCAGTATATTCCTCTGCGGAGGGCAGAAGATTATCAGATACAAGACGGGGCGTGGGGGTCAGCAGGACATAACCGAGGGTTCCGACGCCTAATGATGCGCAGAGATGCGCAACATCCACGATCCCATCCATGTTTTTTTTGTGGACTATACTCTTGACGGAAACCGGTATCTTCTCTTTCACACAGGCCTGGATTGAACTGATAACCCGGTCAAAGCTCCCTTCTTTTCTGATCATATCATGAGAGGAAGAGGCCGCGCCATCGAGGCTGAAACATACTCCGGCAAGATGCTTTCGCACCTCCGGATTAAGAAGGGAAAGTATCTTTTCCTCAAATAGGGAGGCATTGCTGACCAGGCTGAATCGAATGCCGTAATCGACAAGAAGATTGAATATGAGGTTCAATTCGGGATGGAGGGCTGGTTCACCTCCTGTCAGGCACACATTCATGATGCCCAATGAAGAGATTTCCCTGAATATCAGATCAATGAGGTCTGTTCTCATATGCGCCCTGGGGGCCACCTTGTCCCTGAGGCAGTGGACGCAATCGAAATTACAATGGTTTGTGATGTCTATGGCCGCGTTATATATCATATCGCAAACAAAAGGTCAGAAGGCATGGCCTGAGGAATGGGCATCCGGTTTCGTCCGGATCTCGCTTTGACAGGACACTACTTAACACGCTGAAAAATATTCTGCAGGGCATAACCCACTTTTGTAAGAACGGTCTGCAGGGCGACGTTGGTCCGTGTGACGGTTTCCAGATGCGCGTATGAGGTATTGCTGACCTCTTGAACGGCTTCCTGAAGTGCAACACTTGTTTGCGTGGTCGGATTCATCAGGACATACTGGGTTTTGGTCACAAACGCCCTGACGGTCAGGATCTGGGCTTCTTCTCTTATATCCGGTCTTATGTATTTCTTCTTCCCCATAAGATTCCCTTTTTATCAAGCCTGTCAATAAATTCCCGGATATCGCCTTCCGCTTCTTTCTCATCCACGTCGTATTCTTTCATCAGGGTCTGCTTGATGTCATCAATATCCTTTCCCTGATTCAGCATCTTGAAAATAAGAAGGGCCGTCTCATTGAGAAAGTAGCTCATTCCTTTCTCAACATCGATCATCATAGCCTCGCCGTCAACTTCCGCAAGAATTGGATCACCTTTCATTCTAGTAAAATACCTCTTAACTGTTTATTCTATTTTATGAAATTTTATATTATATGTCAAACTACTAATGCCCCCAAAATCCAGCATCAAATTTTTACACAAGCGACCTGAGCAAGGGATTTAGGCATATTCCTGTCCACTATCAAGGTGTCAGATGCGGGCAGGGCCGCCGGGCTTAAATGGCCCGGATTGAACGATAAGGAAACTTTATTTCTTATTCACAATGGGCCTTAAGGCCGTTATTGAATATGGATTCCGCGATCCCTGGCCCAGACCGTAATAAAGGGAAGTTTGGTTAAAAACTTTGCTCAGTTTACAACCGTATGATTGCTATTTGCATCTTTAGATTGCGCCAGGGCGGGCCAGTCGCGGAATGACAGGTGAAAAGAAAGAATTTGTCATTCTGCGGCATGACCGCAGAATCCAGCTTTTTGGCACACAAGTCTTATAATGGATGGGACTTTCATAGGAGGCGCCAAGGAACGAGGACTGAGACGTATGAGCAATATGCCCGCTTCCAGTCCATAGGCCTCCAGCGAGGATGAGCGATCGCAGGCAACACCGCAGAACCTGCCCCTGCGAAGGCAGGGGGGACATTTTAATGGTGGATCAGGGATTTCCAACGACTATTGACATTTCTTAAATGAAATCTTAAAGAGTTAATGATGATCAATGAATTAAGACATTGGTGGAAAATAGTTAAAGCCGCCCTCCTCGCTGTTGGAATATTGCTTTCTTTTTTCGCAATCATCGAGATTCTGCGTATTTATAATATCCTGCGTGATACTTATCCCCCCATTGGATATGCATTTCTATTATTTATAGTTGCAGGTTTAGTCGTATTCATATGTTATATCATCTCTGCTATGAGGAAGCTGCCAAAGGTCCTCAACCCGCCGGATATTGTTGATCTATCCAATGCCTCCCTCAAAGAATGTCATACATACTGTAAATACCTGATCAGATACTTAAACAGACTAAATGCCAACCCCAATTTATCCAATGAAGACTACAGTGACATTAGTTCCAAAATCACCATATTGATGGACATTATCGATTCTGATATGGAAGTTTCAAAATTATCCGAGCGGATCAGTGAAATTGAACAGGGCACCATCGAGCCTTTATTAATCAAATTGGACGCGAGAGCTGAATTGGAAGTTCAAAACTGTGTTCGTGATATTATGTTAGGCGTTACAATCAGTCCATTCAGATCGGCGGATCTTTTCATAGTTGTTTATCGCAATTTTGGGATGATTGTGCGTCTCATCAATATATATAACAGTCGCCCTCCCTATGCGGAACAGTTTTTGATTGCCCGGGATGTGCTTGGCATCGTAGCCACAATCAATTACTTGAATTACGGTGAACAGCTGATAGAAAAATTTTTTTCATTCATGCCGTGGATAGGGAAATCTATTGATGATTTTGCGCAGGGTTTTGGCGCCGGCTTGTTAACATCCGTAGCCGGTCACGGAACGATTGAGAGATGCCGGTCTTACAAAGGTTTCAGCCAGAAACTGGCAAAGCAGAAGCTGACCCAGGATTTCTTTGTGTTTGTTAAGGACGTAAAGAATATCTTTATGAAAGATGTATTAGAAAAGGCAAAAGGGATAATACATTCAATAGCTCCGGTTGACAAGGTCGGAGATCCTCTGTTCTGGCAAAAAACAAAAGACGGTATCTCTGCTGCGATCGATACAGTGGATTTAAAAACACACATAATTATAAGAGAACCTCTGGTCTCTGGCACAAGAAAAACCATAAAAGGAGGCTCCAATATCCTGCAGAAAAGCAGGAGGACCTTTTTTCATACGGGCAATTATATACAGAAAGGGTTTAAAGCAACTTCATCCGGTATTTCAAAAGGTGTCAGGTTTTCCGGAAGGAAGATATCCTCCATAGTCAAGAAAGAGAAACGTGAGGGATAAACCTTTTATACCTGTGGATAATTTGCCATAGTTTGCAAATGGGGCCGCATTAAAAAAGCCGTTCTGACCTGCCGTAGAAACAAGGCAGGCAGGTCTGGGCGCTGCCACCGCAGAGAAAATAGGGTGAACGCCATTACGGCTCCTTTGGATGCGACACAGTGGGGGACACCGGGAACCACCTCAAAGATGATGGCCCCATATTTATGATCCTTCCACCTTTTTTCTTCATGTAACCGTATGAACCACCCTTTGTGGAAAGGGTATCTCGATTCCGTTTGCGTCAAAGGCTTCCTTAATACTGCGGGTGAGATCGAATTTTACCGTCCAATAATCTTCCTTCTTAACCCAGGGGCGCACAACAAAATTCACACTGGAATCAGCCAGTTCCGAAACAGCAACCTGCGGAGCGGGATCGGAAAGGATCCTGCTGTCCTCTTTCATGATGTTTATCATCACATCACAGGCCTTTTGAATGCTGGAGCTGTAAGCAATCCCGATAACAAGATCTATCCTCCTGGTATCATAAGCAGAGACATTTTTTATTACGTCCCCAAACAGCTTACTGTTCGGGATCATTATCTTGATATTGTCCGGAGTAGCAAGTTCCGTGGTAAACAGGTGAATCGCTTTTACGTTGCCTGCCTCGCCCGCTCCCATAATGTAATCCCCAATTCTGTACGGCCGGAGAACAAGTATAAGAACACCGGCAGCGAAATTAGCCAGAGACCCCTGCAAGGCGAAGCCTATTGCAAAACCGGCAGCACCCAGGATCGCGACAAAAGACGCGGTTTGAATGCCGAATTTTGCCAGGGCGGCGAGGACAGCGAAGGTTAGAATCAGAACATAGGTAAAACCGCTTACGAATGAGATTATCGATGGTTCTGTTTTAGCCTTTTCCAGGATTCCCGTTACGATTTTGCTTCCAATCCCCGCTGCAACCCGGCCGAGAATCAGGATTACTATTGCCCCAAGTATTCTCAACCCATATATAGATAAATAAGTGGAAATCTGTCCCATTCCTATTTCCATACAACACCTCCTCTGATTAAAAAATTTGGTTCTTTTCCAATTTAGTCGAAGAAATCAGCCCATCCCTGTCCGGTTAGGAAATTGCAGTTGAAGAAAAATACCGGATGGCTGTCAATAAAGCGATAAAATAACAATAACTCAATATCCGGTTGCCGGAATCGCGGTATGTGGAACTCTTTTTATCGGCGAAAACCTTGAAAGCAGGATTATTGCGTAAGGCGCATGCCAGGCGGGCGGAATGCTTCCCGGTTGTCCAACCTTATCTGGCCCTGACAACGACTGAGATGATACGCCGCCCGCCTCGTAAGGCAATATGCGTAAAACTTGCCAGAAACGAGTCGCCCGAAAAAAGAGCTCCCCATACTGCGATCTTTATGCAATTTCCTAACCGGACATTAATAGGTTCTTTTCCAATTTAGTTGAATAAATCAGCCAAAAATATACATCAGGATAGCAAATTATATAAAAACTCTCTCTGTTTCGCAATAAATAAAATAAATGGAGTCATGCTTCTACCCCATCATACGCTTCTGACAGGTGTGGCATGGAAGCGCCGGTGTTTCCCGGGCGAGGTTCTCACGAAAGTTGCGGAACGTTTCATTCTCCCGGATTTCCATTGGATCATGCTCGCGCACGTTGCCGAACACCCATGGATTGGGATCATCGCGTTTCACAGGCATATTTCTGGACACCAGCGAGGTGCCAGATGCTAGCCGGGTCGCCGGGCGCAAAAAAAGCCCGGATTGAATGAGGATAAAACTTTATTTCTTATTCACAATGGGCCTAAAGGCCTTTATTGAATGTGGATTCTGCGGTCAAAGCCGCAGAATGACCCGATAGACGGCCTCAAAATTTAGTTTTTTTGTCATTCTGCGACTCGATCGCAGAATCCACATGGTTTTTTGGCACACAAGCCCTGTGATGAAGTGAGGTTTCATACGGGGCGCCGAGGACTGAGGCGTATGAGCAATGCGACGCAAGCCTGTCGGGAGCCTCCAGGTCGAACGAGACGAGCGATCGAAGGCTTCGGCGTGAGTCCGTCTCTACTCTGCTCGGGACCGTGAGCTTTTCGAACGGCCTCTCGAATGGCAGATGACATTTTGATGCTGGATCAGGGTCACCCCAAAATCCACCATCAAATTTTTACACAAGCGACCTGAGCAAGGGATTTTGGCATATTCCTGGCCACCATCAAGGTGTCAGATGCTAGGCGCCGAGGAGCGAGGACTGAGGCGTATGAGCAATACGCCGCAGG
>JAFGDF010000088.1 GCA_016932235.1 Deltaproteobacteria bacterium
AGCCCGGAATGACGAAATTCATTTACTCCCAATCCGTCACCCCGGCGAAGGCCGGGGTCCAGAAAAAATAGACTCTTAGGCAACCATTATGTCAATTCAATTATGAGACTGTCAATAACTCAGGTACGATTTGATTTTCTTGCCGACTTAACTCCCTATTGCATTGAAGCCCGGTATGGCGGCTATAAGAAAATTTATCGGAGATAATTGATAGAGAAAAAGCATCTGAAATATATGATGAGACTGAAAGGCTTTTTAGATGGCTATTACAGAAGATAAATTGAACAGCGTAACAAAGGTTTTATATCCAGGCTCTCAAATGAGATTGACATAAGTGAAGTAGTCTTATTCGGATCTTATGCGAATGGAAAAGCAACCGAACGTAGTGATATTGATCTTGTAATAATATCAGACTCTTTTCTGGATTAATCCCATCTTAAAAATATGCAGTTTCTTTCAAAGATTGCTGCTAATTATAATTCTTTGATTGAAGCTATTCCTTTTACACTCCAGGAATATAAAAACCTCGACAAAAGGACTCTCCTTGCCGGCATTTTAAAATCAGGGCGAATAATTCCATTAGATTAGATATTCCTTTGAGGATCTCCATTAATTTTTAAGATAGTGTAAAAATGGGACATTATGTTGTCAATTATAATCGCCGGCATAAAAGATGGGCTATTCCTATGCTTAGATAGCGAGTTTTTTGGAATCACAACATCAGCCGTGAATCGTTTAGCCGCTTCAGATGTGATGCAGGATTTACGTCCCCTGTTAATACAGTATTTGAAATATCTTCCTCTTGAAAGCATTCGAACATTAGGAAAATTAAAAGAAGAATGAAAATATCAGGGCACTTTTCATCTCCTGTACAAGATATTTATACCCGGTAATGATAATCCTGAATAGCATTTTTATTTAAAGCTGATTTAAATCATCCAATTGCTGCTTTTTGTTCAATCTTTATTTTTGCTTTATGGCCCAGGAAGATGTAATACCTGATGTGTCCAGGAAATTCACAGCAATACCCAGCATCACACCCTGGAATGGTGAAGCACAGGATATTGGATCCGATGTAACGCGGCTATGTTATTTTTTATACGAAAGCAAGTCGATGTATCAATCACATACCCTTATTAAAAAAAGCGTGATGAAATTAACGCCTGCAATATAAAATTCTTATTTGATCTGAGATTCGCGATCACGGGTTTCATCCCCGGCTCAGTACTCTAAAGGTTTTTATTATGAAGGACACTACTTCTTCTCCCATTCCCGCCGTGCGTGGCAGGATCTTCTATGGCTGGTGGGTCCTCGCCGCCTGCTCCCTGATGGGCTTTTATATTGCGGCTACTGCCAACCATAGTTTTACCGCTTTTTTTGACCCCCTCCTGGAGGAATTCAACTGGAGTTATACCCAGATTTCCTTTGCCATGAGTCTGCGGGGGATGGAGATGAGCATCCTGTCCCCAGTCGTCGGTTTCCTCGTTGACCGCTACGGGCCGCGTCGCCTCTCTCTTTTCGGAGTCTCTACAGTCGGCCTGGGATTTCTCATATTGAGCCTCACCCAGACGCTCTGGATGCTTTACGCCGGCATAATCCTTATCGCCTTCGGAGGCGGCGGCTGTACGGCCGTTGTCATGAGCAACTTAGTCAGCAACTGGTTTCAGAAAAGAATCGGCCTGGCACTCGGTATCATGACCGCAGGCGTAGGGGCCTGCGGGCTGCTGATTCCCGTTATTGTATGGCTCATAGATTCATACGGCTGGAGGTCAACGCTTGTGGTCCTCGGTTTAGGGACCTGGATCATCTGTATCCCGCTGGCCCTGATAATCCGGGACCGTCCAGAGCAGTACGGCCTTCAACCCGATGGAGACACGGCCCTGCCGGACACGCGCACAAATAGTCCCGGTGACAGGACAGTGGCGCCGGTGATACCTTTC
This sequence comes from Deltaproteobacteria bacterium, assembly GCA_016932235.1. The sequence goes on from JAFGDF010000088.1 coordinate 1,941, forward strand.
TTGGGAGCCCTCCGGCACAGGGCTTTCCTGTTAATTGTCCTCATCGAGGTTATCCGGATGATGACCCTGACGGCCGTGATAAATCATATCATGCCCTATCTTAACCTCCTGCAGGTTTCCCGCTCTACGGCAGGGTGGATTGCCGCGGGCCTGCATGTCTTCAGCATCCCGGGCCGGCTTTTCTTCGGCTGGCTTGCCGATCGCTTTGATACACGCAGGGTTGCCGCCATCGCCTGCGGTCTGATGGCCACAGGGATGTTCTTACTGTGTCACGCCGATGAAGGTATCGTAATGATCTTTTTTCTCCTGCTTTTTCCGGTGGGTTATGGCGGTATGAACACACTCCGCGGTGTTATGATCCAGTCCTACTTTGGCCGGGCGGTCTTTGGCCGTCTTATCGGTCTGGTTATGGGAGCCGCGTCCGTGGGAGGGATCCTTGGCCCGACAATCGCCGGCTATCTCTTTGATACTACTGGGACCTACACCTCAACCTGGATGCTCCTGGGTGTTGCCACCTCATCCACAGTGGCCCTGGCAGTCAACCTGGGACCGCGGAAGCTTTCTCACCGGACGCCCGGTGATAATGGATAGAAAGCCGTTCAGGATATTACTGGGATTGTCTTATTTCCGAAAGCCGGCGATTCAAATTTTGGAAGAATCTCAGATGTTCCTCATCAATATAGACACTGTTGATGTATCTTGCTTCCGACGGATGGAATAAGTTTTCATCACCCGAGGGATCGATCGGAATTAACATATACTCTTTCCCCCATCCCAGGTGATGTTAACGGGCAACCCACAGCCTGCATGGGTATGTCCACGGTAGGGTCTATCAATATTAACCTGTTATCAACCGCTCCAGGAAAATCACCTTTTACCTCTCCTGGCATGTCTACAATAAAAGGGTTTCTGCCCCTATCCAGCGGCCCTGATGGTCATATTGACCGTAAATGTCATTTATTGTGGTCTGGCCGCCTTGCTATGGCATCTCTTAACCCTGCCTGATCAATATCCCCAGGTCAGTAAAGACTATCATTTCTGTCGCAGCGCATCTCTGATTTCTGTCAGAAGAATTTCCTCCTTTGAGGGCGGCGGTGGCGCAGCGGGAGCGGCTTCTTCTTTTTTCACCAAGGAATTCATAAATTTGATCATCATGAATATGGCGAAGGCGATTATAACAAAGTCTACGACCGCTTGAATGAACTTTCCGTAATTCAGGGTAACAGCCGCGGCCTCTCCAACCGCTTTTTTAAGTGTGATGACCAAATTTGAGAAATCAACCCCGCCGATTAACAGCCCTATGGGCGGCATAATAACATCGGACACAAATGAAGATACAATCTTTCCAAACGCACCGCCAATAATGATCCCAACAGCCATGTCAACGACATTTCCCCTCATGGCAAATGTCTTAAATTCCTGTATCATCCCCATTTCAAACCCTCTCTTTAAATATAATATGGTTTTCAAGCCCTATAAACAAAGGGTAACAAGATTTTTTTGGGGACAAATATAAATTACTCTGTTTTGCAAGTCAATCGGATAATCTTAGATTACTTTTTGACATCAGGCAGGGTAAAGATTAGGGGCAGAGATAACAAGGGCAATAGTGATATCCCCATCAGGACACCATGGATAGAAAAGATATCAGCCAATTTACCCACCACCGCCGTTACGGCTCCCCCCAGACCGAAGGCAAACCCCATCATAAGGCTGGCCACCATTGATCTGCCTTTTGGGGCCAGGACCTGCGCCATGGCCACTCCCAGGGGCATCGTGGCTAACGATATCGCGCCGGCCAGGATAGCGCCCATGTAGACCCAGTGACCCTGGAGGTTTAAAAACAGCACAAGCATGGGGGACATGAGGACAAAGGCAAATATGAATATCGGTTTGAAACCTATACGGTCCGACAGATGCCCGGAGATCAGGCCGCTTACTGTTCCGGAAACGGTAAAAAGGGAAAACATCGCTCCGGCGGACACGACAGAATAGCCTCTCTGGACAAAAAGGACCGGCATGAAGGTCGAAAAGGATTGCCCGGTGACAGCCCTGACAACCATCACTATCCATATGCAAAGAATAGGTTTCCAAACGCTGCCCAGACTGTATTTTATAGATCCCAGAAAGCCCAATCCCCGTAATCCCTCACCTTGAGGAACAGGGACATTTCGGTAGAGATACCAGGAGACCAAAAGCCCGAACACGACAGTGAAAGGCAGGGCACCCAGCCCGAACCTGCTGGCATACCAGGTTATGGCAAGGGGGCCGACTCCGAAGGCCAGTGTGCCTCCGGTGTTAAATACTGACATGGCAAACCCGGTTTTGTTGCCTGCATAGACCGGGATCATGCCGGTCACTGATGGGTGAAACATGGATGAACCGATCGAACCCAGCGCCACCGTGGTTAAAAATGTCCAGAATCCGCAGGTGATTCCGGAAAGCGGTATAAATATCACGGGCATTAGCACGCCTAATAAAATAAAATGACGGGTGCTGTAACGATCAGCCAGATATCCCACCGATGGTTGAACGATAAAGGCCAGAAGGCGGTTAACTCCGGATATTATACCAATCTGGGCCAGAGATAATCCCAGCTTTTGAACGAAGAGAGGATATAAGGGGTTGATAAAAGAACTGTAAAAATCGCCGGTAAAGTGTACCAGTGTCAAGGCAAAAAGTATTTTAATATCAGCTCTGATTTCATCAGTCATTTACAGGTCTTCTCTTTCATAAAAAGAATAATCATAAAGGAAGTTGGTAATATAGAGAGCTTACCCCTGTCCGTCAAATCATTTTTCAATGGATAGAAAAACCTGTTCATCAAAGTGCCTTCGACATTGACGCCCTTCGGCCCATAAAGGGAATTGGACGCGGCGTACCTGCCTGCCCGCTCCTCGCAAAAGGATTGCATAAACCGGAAAGGGGAGCTTTCCTGAGATGTGATATTTAAGAATGAAACGATTGAAGGCAACACAACAGATGGCGCCTTGCCGGAGCTCGGGGTTCTTTTAAAATCCTTCGTTATCCTTATCTCTGGAGAGATTAGATGGTGGAATTAAGGGTGTGATGTGATATTGACATCACCGGGAAGTCGAATTAAAGTTGCGAAGCTCAATGAAAAACAATCCTATGGATGTATTTGTATTGAGCGAATACCCCTTTAGATTAACCGCGGAGCGTTTCCTGATTTAAGACAGAAGCGCTTTACTTTGGGAGTCCCGATGAAATCCCCTGTTATATCCCCGGACCTGGTAGTCTTTCTGGCAGGTGTAACCGCTGCTCTGCATATTGGAAAGGTGCCCCCGGCATTGCCGGCCCTTGAATCGAGTCTGGGCGTAACCCTGATACAAGCTGGATTTTTATTGTCTCTGGTACAGATGGCTGGAATGTCATTCGGCCTGTTGATTGGCTCTTCAGCCGAATCCCTGGGTCTTCGTCGAAGCATGGTCACGGGTCTGATCATCCTTTGCATAACGAGCGTTTTAAGCAGCCTGGCAAAAACACCCTCACCTCTTCTCTGGCTTCGAGGCTTTGAAGGCATTGGTTTTCTTTTGGTCGCGATGCCGGCGCCGGCCCTGATTCGCAGATTAGTCAACACATCACTTTTACATCGCCGTTTAGGTCTATGGGGTTGTTATATGGGCATGGGCACGGGACTGGCGCTTTTTTTTGGGCCATGGATTATCTCAGCCACAAGCTGGCAGGGCTGGTGGCTGGGGCTGGCCGCGATTACATCAGTAGTTTGTATCTGTGTAACAGTCACAGTTCCCGCTGATGAAACATCGCATTTGAGCTGCGACCAAAATCCATCGCCGGGACAAGAAAAACTTGACTGGATCACGCGCTTAAAATTAACCCTTAGTACTCCAGGTCCATGGCTTATTGCGGCTATCTTCGCAGCCTACTCTTCCCAGTGGATTGCCGTGATAGGATTTTTACCTTCCACCTATATTGAAGCGGGGCTGGAAGGCTCACTGGTAGGCGCCCTTACCGCGGCAGTGGCCTTCATAAACATACTGGGTAATTTCAGCGCCGGTCAGCTGCTGCATCGCGGCTTTCGCGCGCAGAACCTTCTTTACACAGGGTTTATAGTCATGTCACTGGGCACCTACCTGACTTTCAGTACTGTGGTCAATGACTGGTTCCTGGTGCGCTACTTGGCAGTTCTTAGCTTCTCCGCTGTAGGCGGTATGATACCTGCGGCCCTTTTTTCTTTATCAGTTCATTTAGCGCCAAACGAGCAGACTATTTCCACAACAGTGGGCTGGATGCAGCAATGGTCTTCATTGGGTCAGTTTTTCGGAGCGCCTATAGTTGCTTTTCTCGCCGATGCGGTCGGAGGCTGGCAATATACCTGGGCGGTAACTTTATTACTTTCTTTTCTTGGAGTTCTACTATCCAGTCACTCTGCGATCCGAAAGGTTTTTTGATTTTATTCAATACCTGGAACACTGTTAACTGGTTAACAACATGTTAAGCTGTGAGATGGGACAAGCCTATGAAAGAGCCCTGACAGAGCTTTGCGGCTCCTATGACCTCCATGCAATAACTGTGCGGCTATCTTTCCACCACCTGCATGAACAGCCTTAGCAAGTCTGCTAAGGAAAGGGATTGCTTCGTCAGTATGGGCACCTATCTGGCCCGGAGCCGCGTGTCCGTTCTTTGTGGGGAAGATGCCATGGCTTATGATGAGCCCAATGCCGCCTTTTCCCAGATTGCTGTATAGCTCGACCTGGGCGTCCGATACCATCCCGTTCTCGGCCATGTTAACCACTGTGTGGCGGAGCGGACAAAACGATTTTTCATTTTCAGCCTGGCTTAAAGATCTTGTGCATCTATTCACCTTATATCATTTAATTTAACCTTCTTGTCTCTAAATTTCATTATCTGGGGTAAGATCACAATTCCCAGGCAGATAACAGCGACAAACATAAAGATATTCGATTTAGAGATCAGATAACCGAAAAAACCAACACCGCCTAAGACCGCAATGAGTCTTTCCACTATGGTTAATGGCCTCATGAAATATCCCACAAATCCGATCTGAAAGCTGAATAATCCAAGCAGAGTTATGGTTAATAATTGAATTTTGCAGCATTTTTCTCCCATATGCTCAGCATCTCATACACGACATCTGCGGATAATTCAGGGTAAGCGCCCCAGCCTCCGACATTTACGTAAAAAAGTACGTCCTTATCCGGAAATCCCTGTCCAAGTCCATTGGCAGGCATGAGGTCTGTCGCGCCGAACGTGGGGCCGAATTCCTTTTTTGTCCTGGAACGTTCCTCGCTTGTGGCACCGATCACGCGCAATTTCTTTGATTTCGTCATAATCTCTTTTAGTTTTGGTATGGGCGTATATTTCCCCGGGGCCACCATGGGCCAGAAGCCCATTATTGCATCTGTCTTCCCAATGAGAAGGTCGTCGTATCCATCAAACTGGGTGTACTGCCACTTTATTGAGTCAACCACATCTTTGCCCGCTCCTGCTATGAAAGAATAAACATCACTTAGCCGCTTCAGATTAGTTGCAGGATCTAGAAAAATACCCGCAAGTTGTTTTGGAACCAATGTCCCATTTTACATGTGAAAAATTTTGGAACCACTCTTGACAAGCTCGGAATACGAATTATTTATTTTTCAAAATACATACACATCGATCGGTGGACATTCTGGAAAGCTCTGAAAATGGTTAATCAAAGTCCCTATTTCTGGATTTTAGGATACTGTTCTAAGGGCTTTTCACTTTGAAATGAAACAATAAGGAGAGGAGGGATCTATCATGTTATGGAGAAGAGTTACTGATTGGCCAACATCGGGCTGGACAAGTCCATTTGAGGAAATAGACCGTATGAGAAGACAGTTAGACTGGCTGACAGGCGGTCTTTCAAGAGGTCTCTTAGGGGAACCAGCAGCAGGCGTATTCCCTCTTATGAATGTCACAGAGGATAAGGACAATTATTACATCCGGGCAGAGCTTCCCGGTCTCAATGCTGATGAATTGGACATATCTGTTACAGGTAATACCCTTTCAATTTCAGGTGAGAGGAAACTACCTGTTGAAAATGAAAAAGCTCACTACCACAGGAGAGAAAGGGAGGCAGGGAAATTCAGCCGAATTTTAAGTCTTCCCGGCCAAATAGATGCTGGTAAAGTAGAGGCGCGTTGCATCGACGGTGTGCTTACGGTAAAGCTACCCAAGGCGGAAGCGTCTAAACCCAAACAGATTGCTGTCAAGGCGTCTTAATATCCAAAGCGAAAGGAGGGATTGAAGATGGCGGACATGGAAAGCAAAGCCCTTCAGGCAAAAGAAAAAACAGAATTGACCACGCAGGCCGAACAGATTAGGCCGGGCCTGTTATTTACCCCTGCGGTAGACATTTTTGAAACGGATAAGGAGATTACACTGATGGCTGATATGCCTGGTGTAAAAGCTGAAGACCTGAACATTGATCTCCATGAAAATCTTCTTACCCTTAATGGAGAGGTTAAATCCCCTGAGGAGGCAAGTGAGGAGGATGTGATCAGGGAATACCGCACAGGTAAATACTACAGGCAATTCACTCTATCGGAAATGATCGATCAAACTAAAATTGATGCCAACCTGAAGGACGGTGTACTTCGGCTCAGGTTGCCAAAAGTGGAAGCGGCAAAGCCTCGACGAATTGCAGTAAAAGCATTATAGCCTTGATCATTTAGGCGCATTTGATTTGAAAGTAATAATGAAGTACTTATTTTCTTTTGGATCTTTTGAATTTAACTTCATGATTTTTTGTTATTTATCAGAACTAATTCCCCGGGGACATGGTCATGCAAGATTACTACGTTGTTTTAGGTGTTAGTAAGGGAGCAAACCTTAATAAAATTAAAAAGGCCTATCGAACGGTTGTGAAAAGGTATCATCCGGATATAACACACACCCAAGAAGGGGAAAAAAGGTTTTTAGAAATCAGAGAAGCTTACGAGACCCTGAGTGATGATATAAAAAGAAGACAGTATGATGAAGAGCTGGAAAGACAGGGATCACCCCTCAGGGTCAGCAGGGTCCCTGAGATCATCAAGGCAAGAACATATAGGTTGAAGGAGTCTGAAAATCTATTTTCCTCGACCGTTGACGATTTTTTTGAAGGGTTTCTCCCCGGATTTTTTAATCTGGAAAGAGGTGGAATCAGGGGAAAGGATCTTTACTTTGAGGCGATCATGTCTCCGGAAGAGGCTGCAAGCGGAGGGCTTTATCCTATCACTATCCCAGTATTGGAAGCCTGTCCAAGTTGTAGAAAATCAGGTTTTCTTGAGGACTTTTTCTGCCCCAGGTGTAATGGCTTTGGAAGAATCCGTTCAGAAAGAAACTTTTCCCTGAGTATTCCACCCAATGTGGCCCATGGGACGGAAATAAGATTATCCCTCGGGGATATCGGTTTGAAGGATGTGCATCTAAATGTGGTGGTCTATATAGACCCTGATTTAGGCGGTTTTGATTAAAACATAAAACAAGGAATGGAGGTGAAAAAAATGAAGCTATGGGATCGGATACAAAGAGGAATGGAAGACGGTTTTGATGCAGCTTTATCGGCTGTTCATACAATTACTGAGAAGGCTGGCGAAGGAATCGAACTCACCCGTCTGAGGCGCGAGAAGGCTAGGCTTGAAACACAGGTCACCAGAAGGTTAGCGGAATTGGGAAATACGGTTTATGAAAAAATATCAGTAGAGAGGCTTGACGATATAACTCAAAAATTAGAGATAAGGGACCTCTTACTGGAGATCGCAGAAAATGAGGCGAGGATGATCGATATTGACCGTAGGCTATTCAAAGAATTGAAAAATGACGGTCAGGATGAAATTGAAAATTTTTCGGGAGCCTCTTAAGAATGGAACCTCAAAACCTTGCAAGATACTTTTGGTATGCGAAACAAAATTATAAAGTTAACATTCTTCACTAAAATCACGTCAGTTTACAACTATTCAACCGAATACTTACAGAGTAACTGCTATCCTTAATGCAAGTCTGTATTTCTAATCCCCCATGTTACATAAATGGGGGATCCTATTAATCCTAATCTGAGCAATAAACGCTAATTATTTCTCGATATCCCAAGAAACAGGAATTAATTCATGAAGTTATAATTTTATTGCCCGATTAAGCAATAAAGGGCAACGTTGGTTTCAAAACAACTTGAGAAGATAGTTTAATATAGATACTTTCTTCTTGTATCCAGACAACCAAGACTTGATACATCTGGCACCTTACATCATGTAATGGGCCGGGGAATAGATGGAACAGGGATATTCCGCAATAAAAATGATTGTGAAGATTTTCTTAGCCGTTTAGAGCATCTTTGTGAAAAGAATTGACCTTCATCTTCCATTTAAAGTTATTTTGACCGTTCTCCTTTAGCTCCTTTATTTTTAGATGTCTCTCCTTTAGTCACCTTATCCTTGGATTTACCCCCCTGGTCCTTTGACTTATCAGCAGGAACTTTCTCGCGCTTATCAGGCCGGCTATCTAGATCATGACCGCTTTTCAAGGCATGAAATTCCGCAGAACCAGATTTTATTCCCAGATTCTTCGCAATAACGCCCCATCCTTGCCCCTTGTTTTTGTTATACTCTTCCATAACCCGCTCAAAGGGTTGGTGGGAAATCTCTCCGAGCCTCAATACCATATAGGCATGGGCTGGATCCGGCATATTGCCCAGGACAACTTTGATCTGGGCATCTCCGAGTTGGAAGCGGGTTCCAAGTCTCACCCGGAATCCCGACGGATCTAGTGAGGCCTGGGCATTTAAATTATCCATCCAGTCGAAATCGCCTGCCATGGCCATGGATGATCCGAAAATCAACATCATGGAAACCAAAATCGCCAATTTAAATGTCCTCATAAATTTCCCCTTTCGTATCATAAAAGCAAATGATTTATCTTTTTTTCGTCCCAATTTTATATAGCCTGATGGACATCGCATAAAGCCCTTTTTATGGAAAAGCAATGATAATATTCTTCACCCTCTAAGCGTTTTCGTCGCTTGTTTCTTCCAATTATAATATTTTCTTTTGCCGTAGTAAAAAAATGCTTTTTTTGTTAGATTAAGGGTCATGACCGGGAGATACCCCGTTCTCGTCGAATAGAACCTGCCCTGTAACCTCTTTGCTTTGTTTTACACCAATAACCTTGATTGTTGGTTTTAAGAGTAATTTCCCGCTGCCTCCCGCTTTGACTACCGATTTTAAGGCATCAAAATCGAGGAGCAGTTCGGTAGTTACACCGGATTGGACATCAAAGCCGTGTACCAGCTTAATTCCGCTCTGGTATCCACTGGGGACCTTCAATTCCAACTCTTGTGGCTCTTCCTCATTTGTTACCACATAGTTAGGAAAGGGGTGGGCGTTACCCAGTATATTTAATTCTTCATCAGCCTCTTCTCCAAGCAGGAGTCTCATCTGGGTATAATGACCAGCGTCAAGCTCCCCAATTCCAAGTTGTTCAACCACGCCGTTCACAAGCTCCAGCAGATTATAGGTCTTGTTCGGCTCAGCAATCACTTCCCAGGATGCTTTTTCATCACCGCCGTTTTCACCATTACCTTCACCTGCATTCTGTTCATCCGCGCTTGTATGGACACTTACTTCCTTTATGGTCACATATACGGCCTGATAATCGTCCGTGGCTGCGTCTGTGAGGCATAGAGACAGGGTTCCTGTACCACCTCCCGTGCTGCCGCCACTACCTCCGCCGTTGGCAATAATGGATATTAAATATTGAGTAACCCGGCAGAAAAGATGCATGCGCATCTGAGAAGCGCATCTGCTTTTATTTTTGAGTCAGCAAGGAGCGTGCCAGGCAGGAGGCTTTTTTCTATTGCTCTGATATTTAAAGGAAAATTCGATAATTAGTGTACTGAACCACATTTAAAAAATTGTTTATGTATGAATTTTCATACATAGTAAAGCCCGAAATGTATAGTTTCTTCCTTTATGCGAGGATTATTTTGGTTGGATTATTTTTTTATAAGGCGAGGATCCTTCATAGCAAGGTTGCCGCTATAAGGTATCACGGATAGCGGGCCTCAGAAGCAGACTAATCTAATGATCTTTGCAGTAACACATTCTCAATGGCAAGATTTACACGGCCGCTGATATCTTTCAAAAGAGCAGCATCGTTTTTCCGGAATCCATTCGGTTTTTCATGAGAGTCAATGTAGATTACTCCTCTAACATCATCTCCGTCCAATATCGGCACACACATGGCTGAACCGATTCTCATCAACTGCAAGGACTCGGTTACCTTCTCGTACTCATCTTCCCTGATTGTTGAATCCTTAACCATAACAGGTTTCTTCATCATTAAGGCATGCTCTAATAATTCTTTGTTATAGACATTTTTCTTATCATCAACGGGTTTTTTGGATCGATAGATTATATTGCCAATGTTGCCCGTTGCCTTATCTAACAAGATAAGGGCACACCGGTCAATTCTTTTGAAAAGGATTAAAATATTATCCAATAATACTTCCCCTATCTCCTTAATGTCTTTAGATTCATTGAGTTCACAGGCCAAATTATAAATGAATTTCAAATCATTTTTTATTCCAGTAATTCTGCGTAAACCGGCAGCTTCTCCATTTTTGCTAGATTCCAGACTAAAACCGGCGGACATCAAAAATTCACTAAGACAGGATTCGTAGTCTTCTCCAAATCCTAAAATAGTGTTCCCGATTACTATCGGAATACCTTCCATCACTTCCGTTTCCACTCCAGGGGGTAAATCCATTCCATTGGCAAATGTTCCATTTCTGCTGTATAAGTCTGTAATGAAATATTTACCCCTCCTGATCTGGATTTTTAAATGAGTGCGTGA
>JAFGDF010000089.1 GCA_016932235.1 Deltaproteobacteria bacterium
ATGTCTCCTATCGGAATGCCGGACCCCGGGATCGACAACTTCGTCAAACTGGGACTGGAGCATAATCCGAATGCAAAGTTCTATATCCAGATATCCTGGCCCGGAATGGGGCTTGTGGATAACAATGACATGGAAAGCATGATGGGAGGCATGTTCGGCGGCAGACCCAAAACCAGAGCTCCCGGAGCTACTCCGGCCGGACCACCTGCAAAAAAACCACCTGCTCCGGGAGGCCCTGGAGGTTTTGGAGGAGGCATGTTCGGCGGTAACCAGGATTACAACAAAACCCCCGAAGAAATTGCCAAAATCAATATCAAGAACAACAAGTCAGCCGAAGAACTTGCCACGAAACTGAACAGGGAAGCTGGCAGGACAGTTGTCTACCTTATTCCCACTGCCCAGGCTCACAATGCTTTAAGGTTAAAGATTTATAATAAAGAGATTCCCGGTATGACCGATCAGGGAGAAGTATTTAGGGATTTTATAGGGCATCCCACTGCTCCGGTAATTGCCCTTAACGCTTATCTGCACTTTGCAGTCATGTACGGCTTCAGCCCGGTTGGGTTGCCGGTTCCTGATATACTGAAAAACTCAGACAAGCCGGAATATCGCGAAGAAAAGTTCAATCGTGCCCTGCAGGAACTGGCCTGGAAAATGGTTGTTAATTATCCACAGAGCGGCGTAAAAGATCCGACAGGTGGAAAGTAAAAAGCAAAAGAGAAGTTTTATCAACGCAACAGCATAAAAAACAAATCCGAGGAAATGATATGAAACACAAAAGCTGGAAATCGTTGAATCTTGCAATTCTGGTAGTTATCGGCATTTTTATTCTATGTCAGGCATGCCAGATGAAGCAAGGCGAAGGGAAGTATACGGGGGCGGACAAGATGTTAATTCCACACAGGTCGTGGCAATGTGGGATGGCAGAGGGCATACCGGTACCTGAACAGGGAGTGCCGGTGCTGGTGGCTGATATGAAACTGGATCAGACCTACAGGCTGGGCAAAACACAGTATGGAGAGAGAGCGGTCTATGTAGTTAAGGAAGGAACCATAACCGGAAAGAAGATAAAAGGTTCGGTGATGTTTGGCAGCCTGGACTTTCAGCTGGGTTTTTCAAACGGCAGTATGGAGGTTGAAGAGATATTCGTGCTTCAGGCCGAAGATGGGAAGTACATCTACCTGAGGATCGCAGGCACTGCCGCTGACAGCAGCGACGTAAGATTAGTGCCGGAATTTGAAGCTCCGAGCGCCAGCGACTACAACTGGCTCAACAAGGGGAAGTATGCGGGAAGACGGGAAGTGGACCTCGCGGCCGGGACGATGAGGATAAGCGTATATGACGTTTCGGGAGTGGCTATGAAGCCGGATGCATCGAACTCGCTCCAGGTGATAAAACCGTCGGGATTTCAGGATCAGTCCTGGGACTACCGCAGGGCATCGGCGGAGGAGAAACAGGGAGATTTGTTGATCAAAGAGAATGTAACTCTAGGACGGGGCCAGTCAGTGGGGGCCACGGGCAGGACCAACCGGAACATTATTCCGATCACCGGGGGGACTGTCAGCGGGAAGATAGAGGGAAAGGTCCTGGCCGCGGGAGCGGACTACCAGAACCTCTCGAATCCGGCTACGATCGATGCGCGCTATTTGTGGCAGACCAATGATGGGGAAGTTATCATTATACGTAACGCCGGAGGTTTCGGAAAGCTGGCGCCGACCTTTGAGGTGCGGGTGGACAGCAAATACTCATATTTGAACAAGGGCCTGTACCTGAGCTCGCCTCCGGGAATGGGCCAGGGTGGTGTCTCTCTCACCTTCTATGAAAGCGTGAAGTGATCAAGATCAAGGCAAAGTATGCGCCAAAGCTTGTGGCCTGTAAAACTTTAAAAGATGCTATAAATTAGTTTCATTCCATATATTTTATCAGGGGCCTTTATCCGGGGTGCTGCTCCGGATGAAGGCTTTTTTTCGTAAAGGCGATATATGAAACAGACACATACTAATAAAATTGGGATACTAAAAAATAGTGAGAAAAATACATTACAGCGTAAATATAAATTCTATACTTTTAACCTGATGAGGAAAGATGCTGGACTCTGTTGACTATCGCAATAAATTATATATACTCACTCCAGTCGGCATTAATACTGATTAAAGCAAAATAAGGAGACAAAAAAATGAAAAAGATAAAATATTTCCTGATATTCTGCCTGACAATACTGCTTATTGCACCGATCTCTTTGGCTGAAATGTCTTATAAAAATGCTGTATGTCCGAGCGGAGGTTGCGGTAAAAAGCTTTCGGACTTAAAAAGCGGGACCTACACAATTACAAGCGCCGGATTAAGCCGTAAATATACTATCAAAATTCCGGACAACTATAATGAAAACACTCCCTACCGGCTGGTATTCTGCATGCATATGATGGGCGGGAATATGAATACAATCGTCAACATGAAATATTACGGACTTGAGACATATGCTGAAAAGGATAATATCCCTGTAATTTTCGTTTCGCCCGAGGGAAACACTGACAGGACTCCGTGGAGAGTAAATGATGATAAAGACCATGTCTTCTTTGCTGACATGCTCAAGCTGTTCAAGGAAAAGCTGTGCGTGGACACATCGCGGATTTTCTGCTGCGGATTCAGCTATGGCGCTATGGTCACCTACTCGCTGTCCCTGGATTTCCAGAAAGAATTACGGGCAGTCGCATGCTATGCCCCGGCAAATTGGAATATTTACCTTCCTCAAAATACCCATGAACCTGTAGCTTTTTACAGCACGACCGGAACCAATGATTTTCTTTGTAAATACGTGAACTCAGATGAGAAAAAAGAAGGCGGTAAATACTGTGTCCTGACCCATTTAGAAGACAACGGATGTACCATACCGAAGGAGCTGCCCGTTGCAACGACCGACGCTCATGTATCCACTGAGTTCCAGGGATGTAAGGAGGGATACCCCGTGATATTCGGTTCCTTCAAAGGCAGTCATTCGATGATGGAAAAGGATCCCGGATCCGATGAAAACTGGATCGCAAAAGAGACCTGGGATTTCTTCATGCGGTTTTAAAACGGGCGAGGAATGAAAAATATTTCGCAGCAATAAAGACCCTATGGTATTTGATATTAAGACTTTTTTTATTACATTTATTTAATTGCCAGATTGCACTTTAGAAATTCAGGAGATCAAATTATGACGAAAAGATTATTTTTCCCTCTGCTGACATGCGTTTTTTTGGTATTTGTCTCATGCAGTAAATCAAACCCCGTATTAAACATTGAAGGCGGTCAGGTCATCGGAGTGGAAACCCCGACAAAGGGAATTATTGCCTATAAGGGAATCCCTTTTGCGGCACCTCCGGTGGGTGAACTGCGATGGAAGGAACCGCAGCCTGTTGTCCCCTGGGAAGGCGTAAAGGTTGCAGATGCCTATGGTGATGCAGCCTCGCAGGTCACCTGGGATCCTGAAAGTTTTTACGGCAGGGAATGGCGGGCAAGCGGTTCAGTACCCTTCAGCGAGGACTGCCTCTACCTGAATGTCTGGACCCCGGCATCGGGGCAGACGAATAAGAAACTGCCTGTTGCCATGTGGATACACGGAGGCGGTTATCGTGAGGGATTTGCCTTTGAACCTGAAATGGACGGCGGTGAAGACTGGGCTTCACGGGGTGTCATTCTGGTTTCGGTTACTTACCGTCTTGGTGTTATAGGGTTTTTCTCCCACCCGCTTTTATCGGCTGAAAGCCCTCATGGTGTTTCCGGCAATTACGGCGTCATGGACCAGGCTGCTGCATTGAAATGGATTCATAACAATATAGAGCAGTTCGGCGGCGATCCTGATAATATCACTGTTTTCGGCCAGAGTGCAGGCGCCGGCAGCGTTCAAACCTTGTGTGCCTCCCCTAAATCCAGAGACCTGATAAGCAAGGCCATCAGTATGAGCGGCGGCGGCTTGGGAAGCATGGGAATGCCAATGATGTCCTTTGGTGAGATACAGAAGGCCAACAAGGCGATGATGGACCATTTTAACAAGACCACATTAAAAGAGATGCGGGCGCTTTCCTTTGATGAACTTACAAAAATGACCGCTGAATATGGTAAGGCCACGGGCACACGGTTATTCTACAGTCCCGTGGTTGAAAATTATTTTCTGACTAAAAGTTTCAACGATGCGGCATTTGCAAACGAAATTCCCGATATTCCATACATGTTCGGTTTTACCGCGAACGATCTGATGGATATGACCGATGCCATCCGAAACTTCTGTGCCCTTCGTGCTGAAAAAAGCAGCAAACCTGCATATGCCTATCTGTTCGCACGTCAGTTACCGGGCGATGAAAACGGGGCCTTTCACTCTGCCGATTTGTGGTATGTCTTTCATTCCTTCAAACACAGCTGGCGTCCTTTCACTGCGGGCGATGAGGCGTTAAGCAATAAGATTGTAGACTTCTGGACCAACTTCGCAAAATTCGGCGACCCCAACGGCAGGGATGGTGGTGCCTGGATACCATTTTCTACTGAGGTTCACAAATTCATGGTATTCGATGCCAATGAAAATGAAGCCCTCTGCACCATGACAGACACTCCCGAATATAAGGGCAGTAAGTTTGACTGGTTTGCGCCTCCCCCTGCACCTGCTCAAAAACAATAATCCGAACAAAAGGTCCGGGACAGATTCCCGGGCCTTTTGTCTTATTGGGTGGATTATTATTATTACCGATCTCTGGATTTGAGGGCATAAATGAAAGCTTCAGGGAGGATACATGATGAATGATCATATTAAAAAGAACCGGGTTGAATTCAATCGCAGGGAGTTTTTAAAGCTGGCCGGTGCCGGTGCCTCTGCAGTGGCTTTATGGTCTGTTTTGGGCTGCAAACAATCCGCGCCTGAACGTCCGCCAAATATTGTTTTAATCTTCACAGATGACCAGGGTTATGCGGATCTTGGCTGCTATGGTGCACAGGGCTTTTCAACACCAAATATAGACAGGCTTGCTCAGGAAGGGATGCGTTTTACAGACTTTTACGTGGCATCACCAGTGTGTACACCCTCACGGGCGGCTTTGCTGACAGGCTGTTATCCTCAACGGGTCGGATTACCCAATGTGGTAGGTCCGCCGGGGCCGGCATGGACCCGCGGTCTTACAAATATCGGTTTCAGCAGTGAAGAAACCACTATAGCGGACATGCTTAAACCGCTTGGGTATAGAACCGGATGCTTCGGCAAATGGCACCTTGGGCACCTGCCCCCCTTTCTCCCCACAAGACATGGCTTTGATGAGTTTTTCGGGATACCATACAGCAATGACATGCGGCCTGACAACGATCCTGCCTGGCCGGACCTGCCCCTTATGGAGGGGGAGAGCATTACGGAGAAAAATCCTGACCAGTCTCAACTGACTACCCGGTTAACCGAACGGGCGTTAAATTTTATTGATAAAAACCGGGAAAAGCCGTTTTTTCTATATATACCTTACACAATGCCTCACATACCCCTGTATGTGTCTGACAAATTTAAGGGCAGGTCTGAAAAGGGGTTGTATGGTGATGTGATCATGGAAATTGACTCGTCTGTCGGTGAAATGATGAAAAAACTGAAACAGTTGGATCTGGATGACAATACACTTGTTGTTTTTATGTCCGATAACGGCCCATGGTTATTGTATGGTAATCATGGAGGTTCCGCTTCGCCTTTGCGTGAAGGCAAGAGAACTACCTTTGAAGGGGGACAGCGTGTCCCCTGCATTATGCGGTGGCCCGGGAAAATACCGGCCGGCAAAACATGCAATGAAATGGCGACGACTATGGATCTACTTCCCACGATCTCGCACCTTACAGGGGCCGCACTGCCACCTCTAAAAATAGATGGAAAAAATATCTGGCCCCTTGTAAATAACTTACCTGATGCAAAAAGTCCCCATGAGGCCTTTTACTATTATCTTGGAAATGAGCTGCAGGCCGTCCGCAGCGGTAAATGGAAACTGCATCTCCCCCATTTATTGATAAATCCAGCTGAAAAGGGTCATGACGGGATAGCAGGGAAAGTAGGATATAAAAGACTTGAGCTGGCGTTATACAACCTGGAAGAGGATATTGGCGAACAGACTAATGTTGCTGACCAATACCCTGATATAGTGGCCCGCCTGTCTCAACTGGCCAGGGAATTTGATGCAGAACTCAAGCAGAATGCCCGGCCACCGGGACGCGTTGAATTATAAAATCTTATGAAGGAAGACAGTAATGTTACGAAGAGTTATCGTTGAAAATGGAATTGTCGAGGGTTTACCTGCCGCTGATCCGCGAATTACATCTTTCAAGGGCATCCCCTTTGCGGCCCCTCCGGTGGCTGAAAACCGCTGGAAAGCGCCACAACCGGCAAAGAATTGGGATGGGATTTTATTAGCATACAAATTCGCCCCGATCTCCATGCAGCATATTCCCGGTGAGGACCCGGAGATTATCTATACAAGAGAATGGAATGTGGATACATCAATTGAAATGGATGAG
>JAFGDF010000090.1 GCA_016932235.1 Deltaproteobacteria bacterium
ATACAAAAATAGGCGGAATTAACCAACTGAAGTATCTTTGCAGTCATGGCCATGTCTTTTGATATTATCTTTCCAACCTTTCGAATCGAGGCGTCAGGCGATTGCAATTCATTCATTATTTCAGAATAGACTGAAGGAAGGCTCGGAAGCATATCTATCCCGGACACCCTGCGTTTAATGAGATTGCCCTGCAGGAATCTTGAAAGCCTGCAGGTGCGGGAAATTACAGCCTTCAATGTATCAGCATTGCATGGTTTGTTGATAAACTGGTGTGATATATTAACGGCCTGCATGGTCAGATTCTGATCGGACTCTCCTGACAGGATAATTCGCACGATATGGGGATAACGTTTTTTAACCTCCGACAATAATTGAATGCCGTTCATGCCCGGCATCCTCATATCTGAAACAACCACATCAAAACAGTCTTTTTCCAGAATCTCCAACGCCTCTCTCCCGCTTTCAGCAAAAACCGACGCCCATTCATGGCGCTGCGGCCTGAGCATCCTCTTGAGCCCCTGCAGCACCCTCCGCTCATCGTCCACAAAAAGGACATTCCGAGTTATTTTAAGGGCATTGTCATCCATTTCTTATTTCCAAAGGGAGACGTATTATCATAGTGGTCCCTTTCCCCATCTCCGTCTCAAATTCTATACTTCCACCGTGCTTTTTTACTATTACCGAATGGGATATGGCCAGTCCCTGTCCGGAGCCTTTTCCAACATCTTTTGTTGTATAGAAAGGATCAAAGATCCTGGACCTGATATCCTTGGGTATTCCCCCTCCCGTATCGCTAACCCGAATCTCGACCCAGGATCCGTCCCTGTAAGTGCTCACCCTGATGGTTCCCTTATCACCTGCATCTTCACTTAATACGTCTTCAATGGCATGGGCGGCATTAATGATCAAATTCAGGATTACCTGATTAATTTCACCCGGTATACATGGAACCGGTGGAAGGGTTGAATCCAAGTCGGTTATTATATCAGCCACATATTTCCACTCATTCCGTGCCACAGTCAGTACGTTTTTTATCGATTTATTAATGTCCGTTGCCCTTTTCTCTTCACTTCCCGGGTGGCAGAATTGCTTCATGGCTAAAACTATCTCCGACACATGGTCCACCCCTTCAAGGGACTGTTCAATGGCCCTGGGTATCTCTTCATTGAGATAATCAAGATCTGATTCTTTTAAAGCGGCCTCAACAGCCAGAACCGCCGGTCCTGTCTCTAAACCGCTTTTTACAGTTTCGTACAACTTCCGATAGCTGTTCAGGACCAGTTCTATTTCCTTAACTGAGTCCTGAAGAAAGCGGACATTATCTCCGATATATTGTATCGGGGTGTTTATCTCATGGGCAATACCCGATGCCAGCTGACCGATCGATTCCATCTTCTGGGTCTGCTTCAACTGGTTTTCCATGTTCTTACGCTCAGAAATATCCCGTGCGATTCCTCTGAAACCAATTTTTTTATCTTTTATATCTTTGATCAGGCATACCGAAGTTCCGATCTGTCTTTTGACACCGTCTTTCCTGATTATTTGAAATACAAGCCCTATTCGGGGTTTTCCCGCAGCAGATACATCTCTGAATGCATATATCACTTTTCCGGAATCCTCTTTATCTATAAACTGTGAGAAATTTTTCCCCATTAATTCTTCTTTGGAATAGCCGAGTATTTTACAGATAAAATCATTAAAAAAGATGAAATTTCCGTATATATCCACTTCATAGTAACCCTGTTCGATGCTTTCGAAAAAGGATCGGTACCTTTCTTCAATCTCGCGAAACATCATCTCTGTCTTGATGTTCAGGCAATTATCCCCTGATGAAACAGGCATCCCTTCAGAAAGATAATGTTGTTTTGTTCGTATCGAATACATTTTTACTGTCTTTATGTCTTAATAATGGGTCACACCGTTAATTATGATCGAAAGCATTTGAGATTTTTGACGCATTTGTCCCCCTTTTCCGCTATCTTCTAATATCGGCTTTTTTTGGAAATTCTTTAGAAATCTTGTGTTGTTTTGGAAAATTATTGGAAAACAGGAAGGATAACCTTAAGATGCAGGTTAATGGTGGTTTTACCCTAAAAAATCACCAAAATGCCTAATGTCTTTAACAGCCCCGGGAACAGCACTTTCTTAACGGAAATTTCCCTGAAAAAAACCTTCAAAGATCCCCCGCTGCAACGGCTTAAACCGCGCAACAAGCTCCTGTCATATAAAAAATACTTGCGGAGGATCTTTGTATGCAAAAAACGAAATGGCTGTAAGGTGCGGCTTTCACTCAGTACCTCTTTAAATCAGAATACGCCAAGCGGCAACCTCAACAGCCTGATAGCGTTATCCTGGTATATCTGTTTCTTTTCGCCTTCAGTCAGATCCATGCGCTCCACAGATTCTATGGTCTGTCGAATAAGACGACGGCCGAACTGGTTGTCAAACGGCGCGTCCGTGCCGAATAGCATCTGCCCTATCCCCACAAAATCCCTGGCGCAGTTCAAGGCACCCGTATTTCCGCTTATGGCGGTGTCGTAATAGACATTTCGCTTAAAATATGTCAGGCCTTTTTCTTTCAGGTCTATATCGCGCTGCCCTGCGGTCATTTCATTAAAATCATCAGCCCAGTCAAATCGCGCAGCCAGATATGGTATAAAACCGCCGCAATGATGTGTTACCACTCTAAGGTTCGGGTATCGGTCAAAGACACCACTGTAAACCAATCGGCAGAC
>JAFGDF010000091.1 GCA_016932235.1 Deltaproteobacteria bacterium
AAACCTGACGAAAATAGTGTTGGGCGTATGCCGCGTTAAACATCAGTGTCAATTAAGGGGGACACCTTATAATGGTGATTTTGAGTGTGATTGATACACCGTAGGGTTTGGAGGAGTATTGATGAACAGGAAAATTTTAATTATTTTTCTATCTCTTTTGTTTGTATCGACTTATCATTATAAAGTCATCGCCCAACCAACAGGTACCCGGGTCAAGGAAGTAGACAACACTTATACAGAATTCATAATATGGTTTAGCCAACCCCATGAGATCACCGAAATACGTTTTTTAATGCAAAAGGGCAAAAAAGAGCGTGCCGTTAAAAAAGCGCGTGCCTATGTCGCGAGCCTTGAAAACGTGGGTGGTGCTGAAGCCCAGCAACGTCGTTATTATGGGCTCAATGCGCTATGTGCAGCTTTAACCAGTACAGGCGAACTAGATGAAGCCATTGACACCTGCAGCCAAGCCATCACACTTTTCCCTTCACGTTGGCAGGCTTTAAACACCCGTGGCACTGCCTATTATGTCTCCGGTCAGATCGATCTGGCTTTGACGGATTACCGGCAGGCATTAAGTCAAGTGCAGGGATCGGAAACACTGACTAATCTTATTCAACATAATATCGGACTGGCTGAAGCGGAGAAGTCAAATACAGATTAATTGTCCCGTAGGCCACAAATTTATAGACTTTTTTATTAATCAGAACATTTTTTACTATCATAAAAGTGTTGATAACTTCTGGTAGTTGTACCCATTTAAAGCACCTTGAAGGTGCATATAACGATAAGAAGGTCACACTTATTACATAATTTTTAAATGTTAAATCTTACCAGAATTTTATACTACAGAATCAATTGACAACTTTGTCTTTCTCCCATTATTTTGATATAAATGTCATAAAATAGAATAGCCCGAATTATGATGCGGCCGTGTAATAATATTGTTAGATTGCAGCAAAGAGGAAGGGAAAAGGAGGGCCCCTCATGTCCATGTCGCGCATGTCCCGTCAAAGGATTATCAGCTGCAGCAGGGCGTTCCTGATCCCGCTGGTTTCAGCGCTGGCTGTAATCTGCCTGATTAACTCGAAATCTGATAGCAGCGTCTCCCGGTCAGAGAGTGATGTGGAATCCATGGTGGAACGGGCCGAGGCAATAAGGGCTGTAAAACGTCTCCAGTGCGCGTACGGCCAATACGCGGAATTCGGCCTCTGGGACGACCTGGCCGATCTTTTTGCCTCGGACGGCATCGGGCATTACCCGACCGGGGATCTCAGGAAAGAGGAGATCCGCGGGCTTTTCATGCGTGATATCGGCGGAGGAAGGCTGGGATTGCCGGAGGGATTGCTGTATCCGCATATTATGTTTCAACCGGTTATAACCATCGCGCCGGACGGAAGGTCGGCCAAAGGACGATGGCGTGTTTTTACCATGCTGGGGTTCTATGGAAAAAACGCGAACTGGGCCGGTGGGGTCTATGAAAATGAGTATGTGCTGGAAGACGGGGTCTGGAAGATCAAAGACCTGCGTTTCTACCTCCAGTACAGCGGTTCCTACGAGCAGACCGGCTGGACAATAGCAAAGGGCGACATTCCTATCCACTATACTCCGGACCTTGTAGGGGCCCCTGTTCCTGAAGACAACAAGCCTTCCGGGCCGGTAGCCCTGCCGGACAAAAAAACCCTGAAACATAGATTGAGAGACCTTCTCAGGCGCTCACAGCGGCTCAATGACCAGCAGGAGGTAGAAAGCCTGCAGCACATCTACGGCTACTATGTTGACCGGAAAATGTGGGACGATGTAGCTGACCTTTTCTCAGACGAGGGGACCATGGAAATAGGCCTTGGGGGGGTCTATGTGGGCAGGAAAAGCATCCGGCACGCCCTGGAACAGTTCGGACCTCAAGGACTGAGCGAGGGAGAACTCAATGATCATCTCCAGCTCCAAACCCTGACCAGCGTCTCTCCAGACGGTCTGAGGGCCAGGGCGCGAGGCAGCGAATTGATCATGTCCGGCAAATACGGCGCGTCCGGTGAATGGGGGCTTGGGGTATTCGAGAACGAATATGTGAAACAGGATGGGATCTGGCGCATCCAATCCATGCGTATCTACCCGGTAATGCGCGCGGACTATGACAAGGGCTGGGCCAGAGATGCCAAACCGGCCCCGGGCATAAATAAAGAATTTCCTCCGGACATGCCCCCGACAGCAGCATACGAGATTTTCCCAAAATTCTATATCCCAAAGTTCCATTACAACAACCCGGTTACAGGGCTTCCCCCGCGGTATCCCGAAGGAATAACGCTTGCGGGTGGTTTTTCCGGTTCAAAGGCCGCCGTGTCTTCCGAGGCCGGTCCTGATACAAATGAGCTCATAATTACTGACATGGAAAAAACTGCGGAAGAGGTTAAACGCCTGATCAGGAGGTCGATCGGCTATGATACATGCGAAAACCTTGCCAGCGCTTACGGGTATTATATCGACGATTTCATGTGGGATGATTTCGCGGACCTCTTTGCCCTGGACGGATGGAGGGAAGCGCCCTTTGTGGGGATTTACTTTGGGCGGGAGCGTATACGGAAGTCGCTCAAGGTCCAGTATCCTTTCGCCGGCGGGAGGGACACGGGTTTCTTTACCTGTCACCAGCTGATCCAACCCGTTATTCATGTTTCAGAGGACGGGCGAAGCGCCGACATCCGGGTGCGTCTGTTCCAGCTTTCAGGCTCGGACGGAACAGATGGCCTGTGGATGGCGGGAATTTTAGAGAAAAAGGCGGTGATAGAGGACGGAACATGGAAGCTATCCGCAATGGATCTCGATTATACCTGGACTGCCGACTATAAAGGCGGCTGGGCAAAGGGGCCGATGTCTTTAAAGCTCTCGGCGGGGAAGATAATGGAAGAATTTCCTCCTGACAGGCCCATGCGGGGTCCTTCGGAGGCGCCCTTTCCAAAGATAGCCGAGATGCCTTTTCACTATGTTAATCCCGTGAGCGGACGCAGGCCTGCCTTGCTGCTGAAGTAGCTTCCGGGGGGCAAGGTTTGTGGTCAGAAAATAGTGAACAATACGCCGGAGTAGGACATAATAGGTAGCCACATGAAGAGCTCAAAGGCAAAAAAGGTCATGCAGAAGATGCTTGAGCATTCGGATGTTGCAATTAACGGGAGCAGGCCATGGGATATCCAGGTACGCAATCCCGATTTTTATGAAAGGGTCTTATCAGGAGGCTCTCTTTCTTTAGGAGAAAGCTATATGGACGGCTGGTGGGATTGCGAGGCCCTTGATCAATTTTTTGAAAGGATATTAGAGGATCGGTTGGACAAGAAAGTAAGGATAAATTTTTTATTATTGCTATATATTATGCTCAAGGCAAAGTTAATAAATGCCCAAAGAAGATCGAGATCTTATGTAATCGGCAGACGGCATTATGACATAGGCAACAATCTTTTCTCAATTATGCTGGACAAAGGATTAAACTACTCTTGCGGTTACTGGGAAAAGGCGAAAGACCTTGATAGCGCGCAGGAGGCTAAGCTGGATCTGGTATGCCGAAAATTAAGGTTAAAGCCGGGCATGAAGGTATTGGATATCGGCTGTGGATGGGGTGGCTTCGCGAAATATTCGGCTACTGAATATGGCGCAAGTGTACATGGCATAACAGTTTCCAAGGAGCAGGTAAAATTTGCGAATGAATTTTGCCAGGGGCTTGATGTTAAGGTCGAGCTGAAGGATTATCGCGAGTTAAAAGAAGAATACGATCGCATTGTTTCGATAGGCATGTTCGAACATGTGGGGCGCAGTAACTGCAGGACCTTTATGAAGGTTGTCCACCGATGTTTAAAAGCGTATGGACTCTTCTTATTGCATACGATAGGCGGAAATACTTCCGTGAATTCAACAGATCCGTGGATCAGCAAATATATCTTCCCCAATTCAATGCTGCCATCCGCAAAACAGATAACCTCGGCGGCGCAAGGATTGTTTGTGCTTGAGGATTGGCATAGCTTCGGGCAATATTATGACATTACTTTGATGGCCTGGCACGATAATTTCGCAAAAAATTGGAACAAACTAAAAGATACATATAATGAGAGATTTTACCGTATGTGGACCTACTATCTTCTTTCATGTGCAGGCAGCTTCCGATCAAGAAGAAATCAATTGTGGCAGATTGTGTTTTCGAAAACAGGGATAAAAGGAGGTTATCAATACTGCCCGATGAGGTGAGGCATCAATTAGTAATTAAGTCCCGGGTTAATATGAATATAATTACAAAGATTGAGATTAATAAGGCATTAATGATTCGGTTCATTTTATGTCTCTTAAGCTGTGTTGGCGCCTTGCTGGTAATATGGATTTCTACACGATCAGAATTATTCACCTTGAAACATGTTTTTATCTTGTCGCTATGCGCTATCCCGTTATCCATTATTTTAGTGTATGCCGTGGAAAGGTTAGGTTCAGGCATTGGAGGAATATTGACAGGCTGGACTGCAAGAGGGATCAGCCCCAGGGAACAGCTTTCAGCCGATCTGGCAAAGGCCAGATATGCCAAAGGAAGCGGGCACTTCGAAGAGGCCCTGAGCATAATAAACCAGGTTCTTGAAAAGGATCCTGATTTCCCTGATGCGCTGTATCTTAAAGTGCATATACTGTGGGAAGGTTTCAATAACAGTAAAGATGCGTTGAAGTGTCTTATCAGGATTATGGAACTGGTACGAGATGATGAACCAATTTATAATTGGGCTTCTAACTATTATCATGAAGTTAAAAAAGGCCATATAGTCGAGAACTAAGATAACAATATCTATAACTCTGAATTTTTAAATAATTTGTGCATTCTCAACCTTGCCGATATTAAATACTACAGCAACTTTGTCTTTTCTCTAAAATTTTGATATAGATGTCTCAACTATTAAAAAAATATAAATTATCCGTGTGCAGGATAATATATTATGTTAGGCAGTGACCGAATCTATTCACAACCTTAAGGAAATTTTCCACAATGGACATTCCACGGATCTTCAACATCACCGAAAGTGCTCACCGCATCCATAACCCGTTCACACCCGAAAAGCTCGCCACTCTCG
>JAFGDF010000092.1 GCA_016932235.1 Deltaproteobacteria bacterium
ATGGTCCGGGAACTGGATAAGGAAGACACCGTTAAAAATTATATTGCCGCACAGAAATATCTTCAGAACCATCCCAGATCCAATGGAAATGTGGGTGTCATCGGTTTTTGCTGGGGAGGTGGTATGGCGAATCAGATGGCGGTAAATTCACCGGATCTCAAGGCTGCGGTGCCATATTACGGTGGTCAGCCGAAGGCCGAAGATGTCCCAAAAATCAAAGCACCTCTGTTGCTGCATTATGCCGGCAATGATGAGCGGATAAACGCAGGTATTCCCGCATTTGAAGACGAACTCAAAAAGGCTTCTGTTGATTATAAGCTCTACATGTATGAAGGCGTTGAGCATGGCTTTAACAACGATACCAGAGAGATATACAACAAGGACGCCGCCCGGCTGGCCTGGAGGCGATCGATTGAATTTCTGAAAGAAAAGCTCATATTATAGGCCTCAATTCTATTCACCCTCGGCATAGATAGCATTGAGCTATGGCAGTTGTGCAAGTTAATATTGTACTCATGAAATTATTTTGAAAATATATGGTCTTAAATGATGTAACATTCATCAGGAGAAAGGTTTTTTTCAGGATAGGATACATCCGGTATAAAAATGGATTTATCGAGAGTTTCAAAACCCTGTTGCCCTGACAGAAGGTCATTAATATATTCTCCAACGATAAATGTTGCCGAATTCCGTTGCAATATGTAAAGTCTTTCAAACTAAAAGCAACATTTTTTAATATGGAGACACATATGAAACACATTATTACCTTTTTAATGACAATATTTTCCTTTTGCCTTTATCTTCTGTTCGTTCCTCTTAATTCAATGGCTTTTACCTGGTCAGCGCTCTATGGAGGAATTGATCATGATGAAGCTGCATCAGTAAAAGCAACGGAAGATGGGGGCTCTGTTGTCGCCGGGAACGCCCACTCCTTCGGCAAAGAAAACCAGGTGTGGATCTTTAAAATCAATTCATCCGGCGAATGCGAATGGCAGAAGGTCTATACCAACACGGACAAGGAATCCTATGGCGTCAGATCGATTGATCTCATCCCGGCTGGCGGGTTTGTCCTGGCCGGAGATGCCCAAACCTGTTACGAAACCGACGGTTCCCTCTGCCAGGGATACGGGTGGCTTGCGAAGCTTGCCCCCGACGGACAAATTGTATGGCAGAAAGGTTTTAAAGATACAGAGGGCTATGGAAGTTCCTTCTCTGCCGTGCAATCAACTAAGGACAATGGATTTATCGCTGCTGGCAGAGGCGGCACCCTGGGATCTGTCACACCCCGTTCAAAGCTCTGGGTCGTAAAATTGGACCCCGATGGCGCAATTCAATGGCAGAGGTTTTATCATCATGAAAATATTACCGACAGCTCCGCATATTCCGTTCAGCAGACACAGGATGGGGGCTATATCGTTGCAGGCGCCCTTTTTTCAGGTCTTACGGGCTGGTCGGACGGATACGATATCTGGGCCTTGAAATTGAATGAAATCGGAAATGTGCAGTGGCACGGGATGTATCGCAGCCCCGCCGGCTATGATATCGGATGGTCGGTCAAACAAACATCAGACGGAGGATATGCAATCGGAGGCCAGACTGAAGACTCGACAGGATATGGAACGGACGGCCTGATTCTTAAGCTGGATTCAGCGGGCGCTATCCAGTGGCAGAAGAACTATGAAACCAATAGCGGAGATGCCATAAAAAATCTATATCAGACGACTGACGGCGGCTATATGGTCGGAGGACTCTATCAGGGAGGGGGTGTTGCGGCAAAGCTGAATCAAAACGGCGCTATTGAATGGCAGAGACAATATCGAAGCAACCCGATAGTCTCAATGGCGCATACATCAGAGGGTATCTTCATGGCATCGGGAGGTTCATCCACCCGTGATGGGATTTCCTCCAGCGATGTCCTTGTCTTGAAAACCGATGACACAGGCAATATCAGCTCCTGTCTTTCCGTGGCCTATGCCGATGTCCAGGCATATGAAGCGACTATGACCATAGATATTTTTACAGTAACGGAAACCTCGCCGGATCTGCGTATCATAGAAACACTGGCCGGTTCCTCCGATACCACCATCACGCCGATTGAAGAATGCCCCTATAAGACCATAAATCTCGCCTTGACCACCGCTCTGGCCCATGTCCTGTCATCGCCTGAGGGTATGGAGTGTGTGGATAGGAACTGTTCCGGACTATATCCCGGCGGTTCCGTTGTTGATCTGACAATATATACTGAAACGGATGCATCCCTGATAGCGTGGGGCGGTGATTGTGCGGATTGCGGATCTGATGAGACATGCAGCACCTACATGAATGCAGATAAAACATGTACCGTTATCTTCACTGCCCTGGAAAGCGATATCAACGGAGACGGCAATGTGGGATTGACAGATGCCATACTTGCATTGCAAAGTATCGCGGGAATGAATCCTTCCATAAGTATTGGGCATGGTGTATCAGGCGCTGATGTCAATGGCAACGAAAGAATTGAACAGGCGGAGGCGATCTATGCCCTCCAGAAAACGGCAATGCTGCGACCACCATCCACCCCGACCAATGTAACCTCTACTGCCGAAGCAAACCAGGCAACAATATACTGGAATGGGGTACAGGATGCGACATCTTACAACATCTACTGGGCCACGGAGCCCGGTGTTACAAAGGCAGGCGGCGCAAAGATTACCGACGTCTCAAGTCCCTACATCCATTCGGGACTTATTAATGGCACAAGATACTACTACGTTGTAACGTCAACAAACTTCTCCGGTGAAAGCGCCACGTCTGCCGAGACTTCGGCTACCCCCTTTGCAGGCTGGATTCAGACCGGGCTTAACGGAAATATTGGACGCAGTCTCTATGCCACTGACATGGAAACCTATGCTGGGACCTATGAGGGTGTTTTTTCGACAGCGGATGATGGAATGCCTTGGTTTTCAAGAGGTCTTGCCGGTAAGGACGTTTCCGATGTTATAAAAAGTAATGACTATATCCTGGCGGCAACCCTCGATGGTGTATATCGGTCTGCCGATAACGGAAACACATGGCTCCTGACAAACGGATCGCCTGGCGTCTCTGCCGGCGGGGGTATTTACGGCCCGCATGTTCTCGCAAAAAACAGTGAATGTGTGTTTATTATCGCCTGGTCCCGTGGGGTTTTCAGATCCTACGACGACGGCGCGAACTGGGAACAGGCATTATTGGGGAAGGACGGTGAGGGATATCAGGACTACGCCGCTGGCGCCTATCTCATCCACACAGTTGGAGAACAAGTCTTTATCAATGGCGCGGAACCTTATACAGGCGCCGATGTTATATGGTTCTCTTCTGATAACGGGACTACCTGGAACTATTTTTATCCTCCCGGTCATATCCAGTCTCTGGTCTATGATAACGGAAAACTGTTTGGATGCGGGAGTATGGGCGTCTACATGAGTACGGATCTGGGAAACACCTGGTCCACTCAATACAGCAACATTATCGGACCGCTCGGCGAGCTATTAGGCATAGGGTCCTTTAGAAACATCATTTCTTATAACCAGGTCCTTATTGCCGCGGTTGATTCTAATGGCATTAATATATCCCGTGACGATGGCGTCACCTGGACGAGTTTTAACGAAGGTTTGATTCCTGATTGGACATTCACAGGATTGGCGGTCAAGCCGCCATACATCTGGGTGTTAAGAAACCAATTTGGCAATGCATATCGCCGTTTACTCGAAGAACTTGTTCCTTAAACGCGGTAAAAAGCATAGGGGATGCACCTTTTCATGAAAATGATTAGCAATGTCATTGGAAAAAGATAAAGATCATGTTGATGTTATACAGCGCGGATGGCGGTTCAGGATCGATCATTATTGTCATTTTC
This sequence comes from Deltaproteobacteria bacterium, assembly GCA_016932235.1. The sequence goes on from JAFGDF010000092.1 coordinate 3,875, forward strand.
TGATTGATAAAAAATCCTTCATGTATCTATTAACATAAATAACGATCACAAAAAAAATCAATAAAACTTCTTTAAGCGGCGCTTTTGACTTTCTGGAAACAATGATAGATTTTGAAAATTTGACAGACGAACAGCTGGTTGATCTGTCTTTAAAAGATGATAAAAATTTTTATTATCTCATGAAAAGGTATGAGGAGAAACTGGGCTATTATATTGGGCGAATAACGAATATCAGCCCTGAAGGTATTGAGGATATCCTTCAGGAGGTGTTTATCAAGGTCTATAAAAACTTGCGCGGTTTCAATAAAAAATTTAAATTTTCAAGCTGGATTTACCGAATCGCCCATAACGAAGTAATCAGTTACTACAGGAAAAACAGGAGGGCATTAGATAGTCTCAGCCTTGATATGGATGGAACAGATAACAACAATCTTGTTGCGTTATTAGGTGACACCCTTGATATGGAGGAAGAGCAGATATCGAAAGAAAAGGTCGATATTGTCAAGGGGATTTTTGCTGAACTTCCGCCCAAGTATCGTGAGGTTTTGGTTCTTCGTTACCTTGAAGAAAAGAGTTATGATGAGATAAGCGATATCCTTAAAAAACCCCCGGGATCTGTGGCAACCCTTATTAACCGGGCAAAGTCGAATTTTAGAAAGATCATGCAAAGATGTAAAGTTGAGGGGATACTGCATAACAATGAGTGATGTAAGTAAAAAGGTCCTGAAGGAAATACAGGAAAGGAAACTGCGTCCTTACCCCAGATGGCATTTTATCTTCAGACATTCTGTAATCTGGTCGGTATGTTGTATTTCCATACTCCTGGGAAGCCTTTCAGCCGGTATCGTTATTTTCAGGATAAAGCATGCCGAATGGGATCTATATCAATTCCTCAACGATAATTTAGCGGCGTTTCTGCTGTTAATCATCCCCTATTTCTGGTTCCTTTTCCTGGCAGGTTTCTCTCTCTTGGCATACAATTATTTCCGTCGCACAGAGCGGGGGTACCGATTCCGGGCCTTCTGGGTGGTCTTCGGCAGTATAGTTATATCGCTTATAGGAGGTATTCTTCTATACGGAACGGGTTTGCCTGAACATATTGAGTCTGTTTTTTATGACAAGGTTTCATTTTATCGGGTTCTGCAGGAACATAAACAGAAGGTATGGGTTTCACCGGATAAAGGATTGCTTGCGGGCAGGATTATAAAAGTAATTTCTGCCCGTACGGTTCTTCTTGAAGATTTATCAGGCAATGTATGGACCATAGACATTTCCGGTAGTATCTGGCAGGGCGGTCTTACTCCCGGCGTAGAGTTCAAAATCAAGATAATAGGGAAAAGGGACGGAGAAAAGCATTTTGTTGCGGAAGAAATCAGGCCTATGGATCGACAGAAACAACAGGGCAAAAGTCGGAGGGTAAAGAATGATTAGTCTTTTCTAATGCAATATACTAATCGGGCAAAGCCGATTTACTTTCACATATACAGATTATAAATATTAGTATAGGCCGGATGAAAGAGGACATCAATTAAAGATGCCCTCTTTTTTTTATGGAAAGAAATTTGAAAGAAAAATAGACAGCCATGCGTATTAAGAGATGAAGGCTGATTTATATGAAAAACATGCACCTTAAAAAAGGAGGTAATAATTATGTTTAATAAAAAGGATGTCGGATTTTACACGTTACTTTTTGTGGCGGGTCTGATGGCTTTTGCCGTGACCTGCCAGTGGGCATTTGCCAATGAACCCACAGGACGGAATTTTGTCAGGGCCGGGAATGCATTCGGGATGGAAGGCGCTATCGCAAACCCTGACGGCAGGAAAACGACAACACTTGTGGATGAAACCGGTCGGCCGGTCCGGACAGGACCGGCATTCAGTAAAAGGGATTCCAATCCTGCCGGAACCGTGGATCTCGCCAGACCATTTTTGGGAGGGGCCGGAGCCGGACAGTATGCATTAATTGAAAAGGGCTTTACAGGTCCTGGTCATGGTGAAAATCTCCTGAAGAGCATAGAAGCCGGTACGGCAACAGGGGAAGACTTCATCCGGGCTATTACAGACAATAGATACTCGATTGAAGATATTTCGCCCTCATCGGTTGCCAATTATATGGAGGCCCTTGCAAATGAAGGACTTCTGATATTGATCCCTTCCCACTATTTTAATGACGAAGATATTGAGGTCGCACTGAATGTGGTATTCGAAGACCGGAACAATATATTTGCCAACTGGAATGTGTTTGAAAATCAATGGCTTCCAGACAAAATGTGACCATATTTTTGTTTTTTTATGGAAAAGTTGAAA
>JAFGDF010000093.1 GCA_016932235.1 Deltaproteobacteria bacterium
GACATGCATGAAAAGCTTTAAGAGTCAAATAAAAATCCGGAACTCGCATACCTTCAGATCAAGGAGAAAAAGGATCGCCTGAGCGATAACCTGCAGGGAGATCCACGTGCCTTTCTAATGGACAGGGGGTGAAGAATCCTTGGAATAAGGTTTTTATTGACACTGATATGCCGCTCATATTATGGTTATATCCATTAGAGGCATCCTAATCCCTATACATTTTGGGGCTTGATTTTATCAATAAAGGCCCCTTTTTATTTCAAGCCCCTTCAGGGATTGTTCGGTCAATGACTTAACGGAGGTAAAATATGAGCGACAGCAAGATTACAATCGCAGATATCCAAAAAAAGAAAGACCAGGGTCAAAAAATCACCATGATGACGTCCTATGATTTTCCAACCGCTTCCCTGGTGGATCGTGCCGGCATTGACACCATTCTCGTCGGCGACTCGCTCGCAATGGTGATGTTAGGTTATGAATCCACGGTCCCGGTTACCATGGATGAGATGATTCATCACTGCAAAGCCGTCGCAAGGGGAGCAAAGAGAAGCTTCATTATTGGGGATTTGCCTTTTTTATCCTATCACATAAGCATCGAGCAGGCGATTGAAAACGCGGGACGTCTTATCAAGGAGGGGGCCTGCGACGCCGTGAAGCTTGAGGGTGGCAGTGAGATGGCGCCTGTTGTCAGGGCAATTGTAAGGGCTGGGATACCCGTATGTGCCCACATCGGTTTGACGCCCCAAACAGCAACTATTCTGAGTGGTTATAAGGTACAGGGCAAAGATGCCGAAGGCGCAAGGCAGCTTCTGGCTTCTGCAAAGGATCTTGAAGAAGCGGGTGCATTCATGATTGTTTTTGAATGTATCCCCGACGTTCTGGCGGCAAAAATAACCGCTGAATTGAGGATCCCTACCATAGGAATCGGTGCGGGGAAAGACTGCGACGGTCAGGTCCTTGTCTATCATGATCTTGTCGGTCTCTTTGACAGATTCACACCAAAATTCGTCAAACAGTATATCAACCTTTCTCCAATGATAGAAAAGGCACTGCTTCAATTTAAGACCGAAGTCGAAAACGGTACTTTTCCAGGGCCTGAGCATGTCTTTTCCATGAAAAAAGAAGAGGCTGAAAAGATATAGGAGCAATATGATACGGTTTCTGATAATAGGACCCGGGGCCATGGGATGTCTGTTTGCGGCCCGGCTAAGAAGGGCCGGCAATGAAGTTACCCTCCTGGACTATAAAAAAGATAGGGCCGAAGAAATCTCCCGTAAAGGACTCTTCGTGGAAGGTATTTCGGGGGATTATAGTGTAAGTGTCCCGGTCATATATGGTAATATCTCATTCGATCCTGACTTTATCCTTGTTTGCGTTAAATCCACAAAAACGGAGGAAGCCGTAAAGTCTTTAGCTCCCGTTTTACCAGCAAGATCTTTTGTTGTCACCCTGCAAAATGGCCTTGGAAATATTACCGTCCTGGAGAAGTTTTTCGGTAAGGAAAGAGTGTTGGGGGGGGTCACCGCCGAAGGCGCCACCCTCCTTGGATGGGGCAGGATAAGGCATGCGGGCAAAGGATCGACGACAATAGGCCCTGCCGGAGGGCCCGAAGGACCTGTCTCACAACTGATAGATGCTTTTAATAATGCGGGGTTTAAGACATCAGCCGCTAATAATGTGGAAGAGCTGATATGGGGCAAACTGATTATTAATGTCGGAATAAATGCACTTGCCGCCCTTACCGGCCTGAGAAACGGCCGACTGCCGGACATGGAATGGACCGGATGGATAATGGAACAGGCGGTCCGTGAAGCTGAATCCGTAGCTCGTGCCAAAAATATCCGGCTGCCCTTTCCCGATCCTCTGGATCGTGTCATTGAAGTATGCCGGGACACTGCGGGAAATGTTGCTTCCATGCTGCAGGATGTACGCAATAAAAAAATAACCGAGGTTGCCTTTATTAACGGAGCGATTGTCAGGGAAGGCGATCTGATGGGAATTCCCACACCTGTCAATCGCACCCTTGCCTCTCTGGTATCTACAATCCAGGAAACATATGATGAGAAAGATTAGGACACCGGAATCATATCAGCCTTGTCTGATTTGTAAATGACCCATTTGTTATTTTCGCTTGTGAAATTTATCCTTTGACATCCAAAAGCCGGTGTGTTAATCGTTCTGCAAAAATTTCGATTTCTGATATTGGAGGTGGTGGTATGTTTGAAATATTAACGCGCAAGGAAATGGCGGATGGTACTGTCGTTCTTAATGAAATAAGCGCACCCTCGATTGCCGCAAAGGCCAACCCAGGCCAGTTTGTGATCCTGAAAGCCAATGAAACAGGAGAGCGCATCCCTCTTACCATGGCGGATAGCGACCCGAAGAAAGGAACCATAACCATCATCTACCAGGTGGTTGGAAAATCCACATCCCTTTTCAAATCCCTGCGTGTTGGCGACCATTTTCAGGATGTGATAGGCCCGCTGGGAACGCCGACACATCTTGAGAAATTGGGAACGGTCGTATGCGTTGGAGGCGGGACGGGAGTAGCCGTAATGCACCCGATTACACGAGCCCTCAAAGAAAAAGGAAACAGGGTCATTGCCATTATTGGCGCGAGGACCAAGGATCTTCTGATACTTGAAGATAAAATGGCCGCTGCATCCCACGAACTTCATGTTTGTACGGATGACGGCTCTTATGGCCATCACGGTTTTGTAACCGAAGTTTTAAAGGAGATACTTGAAAAAGAAGACATTAAACTTGTTGTCGGCATCGGTCCTGTTCCAATGATGAAATTCGTAAGTAAAATCACCGAAGAATACAAGGTCAAAACGATTGTAAGCCTTAACGCCATCATGGTGGACGGAACAGGCATGTGCGGATGTTGCAGGGTAAGCATCGGAGGGAAAACCCGGTTCGCGTGTGTGGATGGACCTGAATTTGATGGTCATCAGGTCGATTTTGACGAACTCACCAAAAGACTTCAGGCCTATACGGCTGAAGAGGCGATCGCTAATGAAAAATACTCCCGTGAATGCAAAGAATAGTTCAGGGTAGAAAGTTTGGTGTTACGGAGGTTAGTATAGTGGAAAAAGATGCAAAGAAAGAGAAGATCCCCAGGCAGCAGATGCCGGAGCAAAAAGCCGAAATACGGAGAAGAAATTTTGAGGAAGTCCCTCTGGGTTACAGCGAGGAACTCGCCGTAAAAGAGGCCGAACGTTGTCTTGATTGTAAAAATCCTTCCTGTGTCAAAGGGTGCCCGGTCTCAGTCGATATCCCGGGTTTTATCAGACTGATCAAGGAAAGAGATTTTACTAAATCCATCCGTCATATCTGGCAAAAGAATGCCTTGCCTGCGGTCTGCGGAAGGGTTTGCCCCCAGGAGCTTCAATGTGAAGGAGAATGTATTTTAGGCAAGAAGGGGGCCCCTGTTGCAATTGGCAACCTCGAGAGATTTGTTGCCGATCGGGAACGCAGGGAGGGTAAAGGCGACCTGCCCCCGAAGGCGTCGCCAACCGGAAAAAAAGTCGCCGTTGTGGGTTCCGGGCCTTCCGGCCTGACAGTAGCCGGCGACCTGACTCTCAAAGGGCATGATGTCACAATCTTCGAGGCATTTCACAAACCGGGTGGTGTCCTTGTTTATGGGATTCCCGAATTCAGGCTTCCAAAGGAAATAGTCTTTTCCGAGGTAAATTTTCTTGAGAGACTGGGGGCGAAACTCGAATGTAATACGGTCGTGGGCAGGACCGTGGATGTGGATGAGCTTTTTGAACAGGGTTATGATGCTGTTTTCCTGGGTGTCGGTGCCGGTCTTCCAAGATTCTTAAACATACCTGGAGAGAATCTGATTGGTATCTACTCGGCCAATGAGTATCTAACCAGATCAAATCTGATGAAGGCATACCTCTTCCCCGAATATGATACTCCCATTGTAAAGGGAAAGAATGTTGCAGTATTCGGCGCAGGGAATGTCGCCATGGACTCTGCAAGAACCGCCATGAGGCTTGGTGCGGACAGAGTCCGAATAGTATATCGCAGGTCCAGGGATGAAATGCCCGCCCGTGCAGCAGAGATACATCATGCGGAAGAGGAAGGAATCGAACTCCATCTGTTGACTAATCCCGTGCGCTTCCTGGGTAATGAAAACGGTCGTGTGACGGGTATGGAATGCATTAAAATGGAATTGGGAGAGCCTGATGAATCAGGACGCCGTCGACCCGTACCTGTTGAGGGATCAAAGTTTAAGATGGAGTGTGACCTGGCCGTAATCGCCGTAGGCGCAGGGGCTAATCCACTCTTGACCGGATCTACGGAGGGACTTGAATTGAATAAGCGGGGTTATATTATAGCTGACCCTGAAACCGGTAAAACCACAAAAAAGGGGGTCTGGGCCGGAGGAGATATTGTTACCGGGTCAGCTACCGTTATTCTGGCCATGGGAGCGGGCAGAGTTGCCTCTGATTCCATGCACAAATACCTCACATTGGGCTGGTAGTTAGCGTTGACTCATCTTTTTTATATATCACCCTGACGAAATATTTCGAAATATTCACCATTAACCATTGATAAGAAGGCCGGGCGGCTTGCCTGGCCTTCTTACTTACAATCTGTCCAAAAAGGTTGTTCAACGTTATTCCTGAAGAATGTTTGACAATGCCCAGATGCAAGGATTCCGAAATCCCGAGGAATGAGGCGTACATAGAAGTACACCCCAATGACGAGGGATGAGGGTAACGCGGCAGATGGGCGTTGTCAGACAGCCTTTAAAAGGAGATTTATCCCATCCCCGCCATCCTGAAAATATTTATCGTATTTGCCGTTATCCTGTTCTTGAACAGGATCCGCCTGAACCTCGCTCTTTCTCTGACAGCCGGGACCATTATTCTTGGATTCTGGATGGGAATGAGCCCCTCTGCTCTTTTAGGGAGTTCCCTGAGGGCTGTTGCCGATTCACAAACTGTCGGCCTGGCACTCGTTGTGGCCATGATAATGGTCATGAGTACGATTATGGAACAGAGCGGCCATATGGCCAGGCTGGTCAGAAGCTTTTCACGGCTTTCAAGGGATTACCGTACCATTGCCAGCGTAATGTCCGCTTTGATAGGATTGCTGCCCATGCCTGGCGGTGCGCTTTTTTCAGCGCCCATGGTAGAATCCTCTCTAAGTCTTAGCTCCTCGACATCAGAGCAAAAAACCGCCCTCAACTATTGGTTCCGACATATTTGGGAATACTGGTGGCCGCTATATCCGGGGGTAATACTGGCGATCGCCCTTCTGGAAGTGGAGACATGGCAATTTATGGTTGTAATGGCCCCCATGTCCGTACTGTCCATCGGAGCAGGAACCATTTTTATACTTCGTCCGATCGGCGGTGCGAATATCATAGATAAAAAGGCTTTTTCATTATCAGGAACTGGTCGGTTCCTTTGGGAGATGATGCCCATAGTAATCGTCATATCCTTTATGATCATACTAACAGGTCTTATCAAACTTTTTTCTTCTATCGGGATAAATCTGAATATCCCTTCATTCTTTTCCATTCTGCCCGGCCTGCTCCTATCGATTATTTGGGTCTGTATCGTTAATCATTCACCTTTGTCCCAATTAACCTCGGCAATTCTGAACAGGAAAAACCTGATCATGACCTTTCTCATCCTCACAATCATGATCTTCAAGGGTGTAATGGATGACAGCTCCGCTGTTGTTCATATTCGTAATGAACTTATGAGCTACCAAATACCCGTAATCCTTGTTATCATCATTATGCCCTTTATATCGGGATTTATACTCGGCATTGCAATCGGTTTTGTGGGGGCTTCATTTCCATTGATTATTCCCCTCTTTAACAGTCCTGACTTAGTGGAATATCTGTCTTATGGAGCCCTCGCCTACAGCTTCGGGTATATGGGAATGATGCTGTCTCCGGTCCATCTCTGCCTGTTGGTGACAAAAAACTATTTTCATGCAGGTCTGCTGAAGAGCTACAGGTATATCATTAAACCCGCATTACTCGTCATGACGGGCGCTGTTTTACTTTTTTTGATCCTCCGGTCCCTGTAGCCGTCTGTATAGCTTCACTTATTAAAAATATTAGTTGAAGGTTATGGCATGGGTCGGCATAAATAAGAATTTCCATTCTGTTTGGACAAGTTTCCATATTTGTGATAAATATCCCTGCGGGTCTTAGGTTAAGAACCCGTTGTGAGGCAGGGAACAGGGTTACTATTTCGAGGATTATTAAGGAGAAAAAACATGGACCATAAAGCCCAATTGATTATTGAAGGAAAAAGTTATCATCTGCCCATCATCACCGGAACCGAGGGAGAGATGGCTATTGATATCTCAAGTTTACGTCAGGATACCGGGTTTATTACCTTTGATCCGGGCTATGCCAATACGGGAAGCTGTAAAAGCAGCATCACCTTTATGAATGGTGAAAAGGGTATCCTTAGATACCGGGGTATTCCCATCGAACAATTGGCGGAACACAGCTCTTTTGTCGAAACAGCATATCTACTGATAAATGGCAGACTCCCGACCAAAATGGAATTGAATGGCTTTTCCATACTTCTGAACGACCATTCACTGGTGCATGAGGATATGCACCACTTCTTCGATAACTTCCCCCGTCGTGCTCATCCGATGGGGATACTTGCTTCAATGGTCAATGCCTTAAGGGCCTTCTACCCGGAGATACCCGAACGTTCGGAAGAAGAGGAGATAAACATCACCTTTACCAGACTCCTCTCGAAATTGAGGACCATGGCTGCAATGTCCTATAAAATATCAAGGGGACATAAGGTGATATACCCAAGGCCCGAACTCACTTATGCGGCTAATTTCCTGAATATGATGTTTGATACACCGGTTAAGCCATATGAAATTGATAATGACCTTGTCAGGGCTCTTAATGTATTCTGGATCCTCCACGCCGACCATGAACAGAACTGTTCCACAGCGGCGGTCCGTCTGGTCGGTAGTGCCAGGGTAAACCTTTATGCAGCCATATCCGCAGGGATCAGTGCCCTATGGGGTCCTTTGCATGGCGGTGCCAATCAGGCCGTGATAGAAACGCTGGAAGAGATAAATGCAAACGGAAGAGATGTTAAAGCATTCATTGCAAAGGCAAGGGATAAAAATGATCCTTTCAGGCTGATGGGTTTCGGCCACAGGGTTTATAAGACATACGATCCGAGGGCGAAAATTATGAAAAAGTGGTGTCACAGGATACTCGAAAAACTTCAAAAGGAGGACCCACTTCTTGATATTGCGATGATGCTTGAAGATGAAGCCATGAAGGATCCATATTTTATCGATCATAACCTTTATCCCAATGTGGATTTTTACTCAGGTATCGTCCTCAGGGCACTGGGGATCCCCATAAATATGTTCACCGTATTATTCGCCATTGGTCGGCTTCCTGGGTGGATCAGCCAGTGGAAAGAGAGCATGGAAGATCCTGCCTGGAAATTGCATCGTCCGAGGCAGATATACACGGGCCTGACGGAGAGGAATTATGTGCCTATCGAGGAAAGAGGATAAAGATTTAAAATTGATATAATGGTTTATCTCATTATTACGCCTGTTATTTCCATCTTTTTATAATTTACACAGACCTATTTGAAAGGTTATAGTGATGAACCGAAAAATTGCTTTTGTCGATGACGAAATCAATGTTCTTGAATCAATAAGGTGGATGTTTAAGGATAATTCATATGACATCAATACCTTTCTTAATCCCTTTGAATTCCTTGAAAAATTTGAGGAAGAAAATTTTGCGGTAGTTGTAGCGGACCAGGTAATGCCTGGCATCGAGGGCATACAGCTTCTTCAGCAGGTAAAGGATAGAAGACCTTCAACCGTTTGTATCATAATGACCGCCCATGCGAATATAGATATTGCCATAAACGCCATGAACCAGGGAAATATCTTCAGATTCATTACTAAACCCTGGGACGTAATGGAAATGAAGGCGGCGGTAAAAAACGCAATTGATCGTTATGAACTGGAAACGGAAATCCAGAGATTGTGGCAAATAACAAAAAGACAAAATGAACAGTTGCAGGAGATGAACAAAAAACTGGAATCCAAGATTAATGAACAAACAATAGAAATAATACACAACGAAGAAGAACGAAAGGTGCTTGAGGCTCAGCTGATCGAATCTCAAAAAATGGAAGCTATCGGGACACTGGCCGGCGGGATCACACATGACTTCAATAATATTCTCTCCGGTATTATGGGTTATACCGAAGTCGCATCCCTCCTCGTTGAAGAAGACCCTCAAGTCAAGGGGATCTTGAATAAGATATTGGAGGCGGGTGAACGGGCCAAAAGCCTGATTAACCAGATACTATCTTTCAGCAGGCATACTGAAGAATCACAGTGCCCCCTTGAAATTAATCCTATTGTTAAGGAAGTCATTAAACTGCTTAAGGCCTCTCTCCCTCCGAATATTAAGATTCAGGAAGAGTTGGAATGTGAACACTCTCTGGTTGAAGCCGATCCGACAAGGATACATCAGATATTAATGAATCTTTGTACTAACTCTGCTCATGCTATGAGAGAAAAAGGGGGTTTGTTAAAAGTTTGTCTCGAGCGTCTGGAACTGGGGCCGGTTGAAATCGCATCCGTACATCATAATCTGGAATCCGGTTCATACCTAAAGTTATCAGTAAAAGATACCGGACATGGAATGACTGAGACCACGTTAAAGAGAATCTTTGATCCCTACTTCACAACAAAAGAAAAAGGTGAAGGAACCGGCCTGGGATTGGCAGTAGTCCAGGGAA
>JAFGDF010000094.1 GCA_016932235.1 Deltaproteobacteria bacterium
ATAAAAGAATCATTGACACAGGAAGCAGCATAGCCCTAAATACCAAAGAGGAACTGACTGTCCGGGAAGAGGTTAACTTTTACAAGTTAAGGTATGAGGATCACGACTTCGCCTGAAGGCGAGGGATTTAAGATCCCAAAACGAGACTATTAAATCAGAAAATATTTTGACCTCATTACCTCTCATGAGGGTATATTTCACTGTTCAATAGACGATAACGCTCTTCTAAGGTTTTTATACATTGGATTCGGAGAAAGATGAAAGATAAGAGCGGAGATTTGTATCTTTACCCTTTAATCCCATTTTTCTGCGCAGACTGTTTCTGTGGTTATTGATAGTTGTCATCTCAATATTGAGGATTTTAGAGATTTCTTTTGTTGTGTGTCCGTTTTTTACCAGACTGGCTATCTGGACTTCTCTAGGGGTTAATCCTGGATGTTTTCTTTCCATTTTTAGTAGGAATGTTGATACTATTTCATTCAGGTGTTTCTCAATTATACTGACAAAACTGCTCTGGGTTGAACTTAAACCAGCACCCTTAATTTTTTCCATATAAGGCAGCACTAATTCACCAATATTTCTAAAAATCTTTTCTTCCATTTCATACCTGTCATTCTCACGATGTTTTAACAACACTTTTAAAGCGGTATTAGTCTCCTCCAGGTTAGTTGATTTATTCTTTAATTCGTTCTCGCTATTCTTCAAATCGGTTATATCTCGAATCGATTCAATAGCGCCTACGATATTTTCATTATGATCATATACAAGGCTGGCAACAGCCCGTAGCCAACGATATTCATCCTGCCTTAAATGAACATATTCCTGTGCATACAAAGAATTTTCTTCTCTTTTAAAAATAGAATACATTTTTTCTGTTAGTATGTCCGGCTCAAATAAAAGGTTTATGAGAAGTGGCCTCCTTTTGCCATAAAAGGGGAGGGCATATTCAAAGTTATCCTTACCAATTATGTCAACAGATTTGATGTCCGTCATTTCCTCCATCCGCTTATTCCATATAATGACCCTTTTTTGACAATCTATCGCAAAGGTAGCTTCCGGAAGAAAATCTATAATATCAGACAATAAACGCTGTGATTTTTTGAGGTCTTCTTCAGCATTGACTCGACGCGTTATTTCCGTCATAAAAGTTATAATTGCTGGTTTTCCTTTCCAAGATGATAGCACACCGGAAACTTCAATCCATTTAATATTACCATATTTATCCACAATTCTATATGGATAGTGTTGTTTAGCTTTTTCTCCATTCACCCTTTTAGTATAATTAGTTAGTACTTTTTCGTAATCATCAGGGTGAATAATCTCCCGCATGTGTTTATTAGTCATCTCTTCACATGAATAACCATAAATTTCAGCAGACTTTTTATTGACAAATTTTAATTTTTTTTCCTGTACGACTTTGATCGCCTCTTGGGAGTTTTCGAGCATTACTCTCAAATGGCCCACTGGAGGATATTTCATGTTGTTTGTATGATTATGAGAGTTAATTATATGCTGCAAACAGTTTACCTGTTGCCGCAAATTTTTGCATTCGTCAGTAAGTTTCCTTATTGTTTCATCTTGAGATGTCATTTCACAACAGTCCTGTAAAAAAGCAGTGTGTTTTTTGAAGCAATATTTCAAATCAAGAAATCATCAGGCTACAGGGTGTGGGCATATTTATTAAAAGGTAAGGTTCAATCCATCCATAGTTTCCTCTTTCTGCTGTTACAAGAAGCAAACCCGGTTATGAAATCCGTCTGAATGAACGCAGCGGCTGGATGGTACGACTTTTATGAAAATTGTCAAGGAGTTTGAAGTTTCCTTTTTTTGAGGCTACAGGTCGTACACCTTTCTGTACTTTTCGTACTGCCTTTCCAGGACATCTCTGCGTCGCTCCCATCCATGGGCCGGCAGATAGATGCCGCACCCCGTATCCAGGAGCTTCTTCCAACTTTCAACCATCGATCTTGTGTCATCCGCGAAGGGAGGAAACACGGAACCGCTGAATACGCCGAACATCGCATCGCCGACAATGGCTGCTTCGTTATCGATCACTACGCTGATCGACCCCGGTGAATGCCCGGGCGTATGAAGAATGAATCCGGGAAAGCCAAGGGGTTCCAACGCAAGTTCTTCGTCAACCAGGACATCGTAATCGGCCGGTTCGTACCTCAGCCGGGCAAGCAGTCCTGTCCCGGCCGCCATGCCGGTCAGGATCTTCGTCAGGAATATCGCTCCGCTGATAGGGGGATTGTCCCCGTGCTTCAAACAATCCGCCTCGCTTGTGTGAACGATAATTGACGCCTTGTAGGTTTTCTTGAATATGGCCGCGTTTTCGGCATGGTCGAAATGACAATGGGTCAGCACCAGAGAAATCGTCGAATCTTTCGTTGCACCGAGGCTTTGAATGCCTCTGTCCAGGCTTTTCCAGCTTTTTTTACTTCCCGCATCAACCAGGAGAAACCTGTCCCCGTTCGAGATCAGGTAGCAGTTGCACCGTCCCCATACGACCCTGTGAATGGTAATGCCGCTTTTCGTAATCCAGCATTTCATGGCGCGCCGTACCACTGACCGTATTGAATGTATATCTTTTCTTTTCCAACGCCTGAGTCGAGGAGTTTCCGGGATGCCGTTTTCTACCCCTTCGTCCTTTTCCCGACGAGATCTCCGTAGAAGCCCGGCCTCCGGTCCGCTAAGAGGTTGTTGTAGTCGTTGACGTTCTTGTCGCGGGCCTCCGCCGGGTCGATCTCCACGGTCTGCACCTCCTCCGAATCGTCGCCGGCCCGGCAGAGAATCGTTCCGTCGGGGCCGGTGATCTGGCTCATGCCGGTGAAACGGAGCGACCGGTCCTCCCGCGCCTCGGTCCCGATCCGGTTCGCCGTGACCGCGAAGACGTGATTTTCGAGACAGCGGGTCTTCATGGATTCCTGGCAGAAGGGCATCACCAGGTTCGAGGGGTGGCAGATCAGGTCGGCCCCCTTGAGGGCGAGGATGCGCATCGATTCCGGGAAGAACCAGTCGAAACAGATCATGATCCCCACGGTGCAGATCCCGATATCGTGGACGCTGAACCCCTCATCGCCGGGATCGAACCAGAGCTTTTCCTCGAAGAAGAGGTGCGTCTTGCGGTACCTGCCGACGTATCCGTCCGGGGAGACGAGGACGGCCCCGTTGAAGATCCTGCCGCCGTCCCGCTCGACGAGGCCGCCCGCGATGAAGACACCATTCTCCTCCGCCAGGTCGCACAGGGCCCGCGTTGTCTTACCCTCCGGCACGTGTTCGGCGAGGGAGACCGCCTCCCCTCTCGATCTGAAGACGTACCCCGTATTGAACAGCTCGGGGAGCACCAGGATATCCGCATCTGATTTCCTGATAAGTTCCCCTGCCCGTTCCAGATTACCGTCGACATCGCCGAACAGCGGCTCAAACTGAACAAATCCGATCTTCATGTCTCTTAATACGCCTCCTTGTAGAGCGCCGCGACTTCGCCGGGATCATTAACGGGACGGGCGTTGAACAATGCCGCCGTGTCGCAGATCGCGTGGAACGCCGCCATATCCAGGCTGTCTTCCGTAACGCCGACCTCGCGCAGTTTGAGCGGATGCCCCGCTTTCTTCATCAGGGCCTCGACCGCGCCGGCCGCAGCCAGCGCCGCGTCGCGGTCCTCCATCCCGGCGGTCCCCACATCCAGTGCTTTGGCCACCAGGACCAGCGCGTCGGTTGCGTGATCGACGTTATAGCGCATGACCTTGGGGAGGACGATCCCGCAGGCTTCGCCATGCGGCAGGTGGAAGAGCGTACCCAGTGTGTGCGCCATCGCGTGCGCCAGCCCCACCTGCGCCATCGTAAAGGCCCAGCCCGCCAGCGTCGCGGCGATCTGCAGGTTCAACCGGGCCTTTTCATTCTTCCCATCGGCGACCACCAGCGGCAGGTTCTCGTTGATCAGCCGGATCGCCTGCAGGGCCTGCGCGTCGCAGATCCGGTTGGACATGATGCTCATCATCGCCTCGATCGCGTGGGTCATG
>JAFGDF010000095.1 GCA_016932235.1 Deltaproteobacteria bacterium
ACACAACGATTGGGGTAATAATTGAAAAGGGGATGGGTTTCGTCAATTTCAATCTTCTGCAAATGTTTCTCCAGATGTTTCGGCTTCAAACCCACTTTCAAGAGCTTCGCCATTCGCTGCAATTCACATTTTTTATTGGCCGGGCATTTTCCACAATCAACATGATGAACGGAGAGAAGCAGTTGAAGGGCGGATCGTTGCAATCGTCTGACCTGTTCCGTATCAGTCATCACCACCATCCCCTCTTTCACCTTTACCGTGCAGGAAGGGACGGGTTTACTCTCTCCATCTATTTGAACAAAGCACAACCTGCATGATGCGGATGGTTTATCAACACCCTTGATATGGCATAAATTAGGGATATATATATCATTATCAAGGCATACCTGGAGCAAACAATCACCTTCAGCAGCTTCGATCTCTATTTTATCAACTATCAGTTTTATCACTTTAATCAATCCTTCGGACGTTCAATTTTTGGGGCTTTTTCAGGAGGCGACACCTTCATCACCGCCGAATATTCAACAGGACATGCACTCATACATTCACCGCATTTTACGCAGAGAGTCTGATCAATCCCTTTTTTTCTCTCTTTTGTGGTAAAGATGGCTTCCACCGGACATGATCCTACGCATGCATCACAACCCCGGGCGCATTTTTCCAGGTCAATATAATAGGCGGTCAATTCCCTGCACATCCCGGCGGGGCATCTTTTTTCTTTTATGTGCGCCTCATATTCATCCTTAAAATACCTGATTGATGTTATTACCGGATTTGGAGACGTCTTACCCAAACCACATAATGCTCCATTTTTAATATCCTCACTCAAGGTCTCCAGTTGATCAATATCTTCAGCCCTGCCTTCACCCTTTGTAATTCGATCCAATATGCTCAGTAATTGATAGTTTCCTATTCTGCAAAAGGTACATTTTCCACAGGATTCCTTCTGGGTAAAATCAAGAAAATATCTTGCAATATTGACCATACATGTGTCTTCATCCATCACAACTATTCCTCCGGAACCCATCATAGCTCCGGCATCTTTCAATGAATCGAAATCTATGGATGTATCCAGAAAATCTTCCGGGAGGCAGCCTCCTGATGGTCCCCCAATCTGAACGGCCTTGAATTTTTTCTTACCAGGTATCCCACCGCATATATCAAAGATAAGCGTTCTAAGGCTCACACCCATCGGGATCTCAACCAATCCGGGGTGGACGACATTTCCCACAACGGAAAAAATAGCTGTCCCCGGACTGCCTTTTGTTCCTATTTTTCTGAAATGAACTGCTCCGTTTTTCAGTATATAGGGAAGGGTGGAATAAGTCTTGACGTTGTTGATTACTGTAGGGATCCCCTGCAGACCGCTCTGAGTCGGATAGGGCGGCCGATGTCTGGGCATCCCCCTTTTCCCCTCAATAGATTCAATCAACGCCGTCTCCTCACCGCATACAAAGGCGCCACTACCCTGAAAAACCGTTATCTCAAGGTTCATGTCCGTACCCAGTATGCTTTTTCCCAAAAGACCCAACTCCTCTGCCTGTATTATTGCCTTTCTCACGGTTTCAACCGCGAGTGGATATTCGGCCCTGACGTACACGATTCCCTTTTCAGCCCCTACCGCATAAGCGGCGATGGCCATACCTTCAAGAAGTTGGTGCGGATCGCTCTCAAGAATAGTGCGATCCATATATGCTCCCGGGTCACCCTCATCAGCATTACAGATAATTATTTTCTCTGGATTGTCCGAATCCTTAATGAGTTCCCATTTTTTACCGATAGGAAAACCCGCACCCCCTCTTCCCCTCAAACCTGATGAGATGACTTCATTTACTATTTCCTCTTTCGGACTCTGTAAAACCTTTGTCAGTACCGAATAACCTCCTTTGGAGATATACTCGGAGATCTCACCGGGATTGATAATGCCGCATTTTTCCATAACCAATCGCTTTTCCTTATTGAATCGTGGGTAATCCATGACATGGGGTACCATATCATTCTCTTGCATGGCGCCCAGCATATGTTCGAAAAGCGGATCGCCTTCAACAAGAAAAGACTTTACAAGCATTTTCGCCTTGCCTGGTGTGACGTGATGATAAAAAATCGGAGGAAGTCCCGATTCCGGATTATCAATAATAACCACCGGTTCAGCGTAACAATGGCCGATACATCCCACTGGCAAAATAGCAGCCCTTATATTCTGTTCCTCAAGTTCCTTTTCCAGAGCCTTCTGAGTATCAAGCGCCCCGGCGGCCAGCCCGCACGTCGCCTTTCCAATATAGATCCTCGGGATATCGTTTCCCTGGAAAGATTCGACCTTTTTTTCTGCTTCTTCGAATATGGTGCGGAATATCTGATCCGGCCCTCTGTTATTCACTGGCTGCATTTTTTGATCTCTCCCTTTTCTCCTTCTCCTTCTCGATCTCGATGCCGAGAAGAAGTCCTTCGACCTTACTCGGAGCCATATTCCCCTGAACTATATCGTCGAGTATTGTTACCGGAGCTAGTGAGCAACATCCGACGCACGCGACCCTCTCAATGCTGAACTCCCTATCGCTGGTTGTTTCACCCGCGTGGATTCCCAGCTTACGTTCAAAATTTTCCAGAATAATATCACCGCCACGAACGTGACAGGCAGTACCAAGGCAGACTTTTATGGAATGTTTCCCCGGGGGATTAAACCTGAACTGATTATAAAAAGTGGCGACTCCATATACTTCACAGGTCGCAATATCAAGATGATCGGCGACGATTTCCATTGCATCAGGAGAAAGATAAGAAAACCTCTCCTGGATCATCTGAAGGATTGGAATAAGGTTGCCCCTGTGCTTATCAAATCCTTTAATCTTTGATTTAATGTATTCAATCATCTCCCTTTCTTGAGATTTGATAAATTCCTCATCTTCCTTGCTCATTTCGTTATTCATTATAAATTCCTCATCGCTGGAAAAAGAGATCCTACACCCTTTCCATTGCACCCAGGACCCCCTGTATGCGAGTCCTCAATAAGAAACAGAGATTCTCAAGTACCCTGAATCCCAGTTTAACATCATCGAGAAGCAGCCCTCTTAGATCCGTTCCGTTCAAGGCAACGACCTTCAGATCCTTTTTACATATTGCTGAAGACATCAAATGATGAGGTCTTCCGAGGATTCCGGACCAGCAGCCAAAGGCCCTTCCCCTGCCGAGGACACCTATAACTGCATTACCTTTGCGAGAACCGAGATCGATGGACCTTTGAAGAAATAGTTGTCCTTCAGCGACAATATATATATATTCTCCGAAATCACCCTGGTGAAATACATATTCGCCTGCTCCAAAAGATTCTATCCTGCATAGTCGCGAGATTTCTTCAATGTTCTCTTTACCAAGCCCTTTGAACAGCTCACAATTTTCCAGGGTATATTCTATTTCCGAAATCTCCATGGCAATCCCCTTTATTTTAAAATATTCAAGCGCAAAGGATTTTACGACCCAGGCCCCAATGTCACAAGGACATAATGATCCGGGTGAATAATCCTTTTCGCGGCCCTTAGAATGTCTTCAACTGTTACCGCCTGAATCCTTTTGATGTATTCTTTCTTATGTTCATAACCCAATCCATAGATCTCGTCAAGAGCCATACGCATCGCCCCGCTTTGGTTAGTCTGTGAATTGATGGCATCCTTCCCGGTAATATATCTTTTGGCATCTTCAAGTTCCCTGTTTGTCAATCCCTCATCTCTCATCTTATTAAGTTCATTGAATATGGATTCTTTGGCTATCCGGAGTTTCTCGGGATCACATGCCAGATAAACCCCGAACATCCCGGTCTCAAGCCCCGGTCTCCTGAATGAATAAACTGAATATGCAAGACCCTGTTTCTCTCTCAGTTCAATGAAAAGCCTCCCGCTTGTTCCGGACAGGGCCGCGTCAATTATAGCCATTGCGGCATCGTCTTGACCATTGATAATCTCACCAAGGTATCCAATCAT
>JAFGDF010000006.1 GCA_016932235.1 Deltaproteobacteria bacterium
ACTATCTCACGGTCGGCTGGCAAACGGACGATAAGATCGGGGCGACGCCTACCCTCTTCAGAGTCAGATGTGACCTGTTCTTCAAAATCACAATGCTCGGACATCCCTGCCAGTTCCACCACGCGCCGCAAGGTCATCTCTCCCCAGCGTCCCCGTACCTGAGGCTTCCGAAGGGCGGTGACCAGGTTGGCAGTCTCTTTCTGGAGCTGCTGCTGTGTAGAGGAAAGGTTCTTCAGGTGTTCGGAAAGTCCTGAGTATGCCTCCTGCCTGTTCTTTTCTATATCGCGGACATGCAACTCAAACTGTTTGAGTGATTCCGACAAAGGATTAACCAGACCCTGTATGGCCTCCTGTCGCTTGCCAAGGTCGCCCTTTGCCTCCGCGAGGATCTTGTCAAATGTCTCTCTGGCCAGTTTCAGGAAGGCGCTTGTGCTATTGTCAAGTGTATCACCGGCCACGGCCTTGAAGCTGTCTGTGAGCCTTGCCTTTGCCTCCTCCAGGAGCTTCCTTTCCTCCTCCAGCCGCTGGACCGTCTCAACAAGCTGGGTCTCAGCCTTCACCCTCGACTCCTGTTCAGATGCGAGCCTGGACCTGATATTCTCAAGATCCTCGGAACTCTTCCGTATCTGTGCCCGCAACTCGGTCACTGTTCCTTGAACACGGCCGGCTATGATCAACCAGCCCAGGATACCGCCCGCTATTAGACCTGCCGCGATACAAAGGACGTAGGTCATCTCTCTACCTCCAAATCCAACAATGAATAAAATAGCATCTCATCCACCCTCCCTGAAAAAGAACCTGAATCAATTTCCACAGACCATCCCATTCTTCTATCTATATCACGGCGATGGATATACTGACGAAAGCCTCCAAGATCGACCGCTTCGCCGCCCACATTGGTTCGGTGAACATCCAGGTCTCCCGTCTCCTGTGCATGGCGTGCAAGAAGTAGGCTATGAAGTACACTCGATTTACCGGAACTATTTGAACCATATATTAAAGTCAGGGGACGGATAGGAACCCGCTGCGCTTCAGCAAATGCCTTAAAATTTCCAATTCGTATGGCAGTCAGCATAAACACCTCTTTTGAACCACGGGACATACGCAATAAACAGAATGAAAACTCATTTCTTGTGTCCCTTCCATGTCTTCCGTGTGGTCCGTGTTTTCTTCTTTTCAAGTTTTTTCACTTCCTTCACCGCCTCTATGAAATGCCGCTCCACCAGCGACGGCGCTTCCAGCAATTGCTTCCGAAACTTTTCATATTCAGTGCGCGCCTTTTCTATGGCCTCCTCGTGACTGACTTTTCCCGCATGGGTAAGGAGGTCCCTTTCGCTGACCTTCAAAAACTCGTCCAGCTTGGCTATCCAGTCTTTCATATACATAGGCTTGCGGTTAAATGCCTGCAATTCGGCAAAATCGAGGTAAATGGTGACGATCCGGTTAAGCGTATCCAATTCCTCCAGGGTCAGATAGTTCTTGGCGATCTCACTATCTGCATGGGTAGGCTTTGCCCCTGTCCATGAGGTCAGCCCCATGTTCGGCTTTTGGGCGTCGGCCCGAGAGGCGATAATCTCAGCAGCAGTCTGGCCATGAGCGGCCCAGTGAATCTTGTTCTGCACCATGGCAAAGAATTGCCTCGACATATCGGCGTTGGGATCATAGTCGATACTGGTCGCATAGATATAGAGCACCTTCCGCCAGAAGACCTTTTCTGAGGATCGAATATCCCGAATGCGGGCAAGCAGTTCATCAAAATAATTATCACCGCCCGCCTGTTTAAGGCGTTCATCATCCATGGTGAATCCCTTGATGATGTATTCCCGCAGTCTTTGTGTGGCCCAGATGCGGAACTGTGTGCCTCTGTGTGATTTTACCCGGTAACCGACTGAAATAATAACATCGAGGTCATAGAAATCGACATCCCTGGACACTTGGCGAGCGCCCTCGGTTTGAACTATCCGGAATTTCCGGATAGTTGCATCCGGTATAAGCTCACCCTCCTCATAGATGTTCTTGATATGTTCGTTTATGGTACGAACATCCTTCTGGAACAGATCGGCCATTAGCTTTTGGGTCAGCCAGACCGTTTCATCCTGTAGCCGGACCTGGATCCTGGTTTTTCCATCCTCAGTCTGGTAGAAGATGATTTCAGAGCGGGTGGGATTATCAGGAAGATTACTCATATGGAACCTCAAGAGTGTTCTTGTGTATCTTCAGGAAATGCCTCTGCGAATTTCATCATGTGGCGGACGTTTTTTACAGAAAAACCGGCTCCATACTCCAAAGCCAATTGTCTCGACACTGTAGAGACAATCTCATCTCCGTAAGCAGCGCGTTCTCCTTCGAGGATCTCGTCATTGATCCGTTTACCTATATGCCAATATAATGCCGTCAGTCCGGTATTAACGGTCAAGGCCACCGCCATACGAGCATCTTCGATCATTCGACGAAGGTCGTTAATCAGCGAAGAAATACCGGTGTTTTCCGGCAGCTTTTTCATTACTGGACCTCTTTCAGCAATCGCTCCAATCTTTCGGCAACATCTCTTTCGATTGCAAGCGTTTCCCGGATTAACTAAGCAGTGTCCTCTTCAGGAGGTGGTTCGGCTAACCTTGAACTCTGCCATTGTCGGCTTCCTATATTAATCATTTCTCTAAAATAGTAAAAAGCTTAGGAAAAATTATCTGAATTCCATATATCCGTCAATGACTTTCGCCCGCTGTCCACCATATACTAAGCTATGATGAAATCAAGTTGGGATTTTGGATCTCATTTTTAGAGGCTAAAAGTGAAAAAATTGAATATCGAATATCGAACAGAGAATTTCGAATTATGAAGTTTAGAATACTTTGATATTCGATATTCTGAAATCGTTATTCGATATTCTCTAACGTTTTGTCTTAAAAATGACCACCTCGTGGGACATTAACCAGGGTACTTACGAATTTACAGGAGTATCTCAATAAGAAAAGGGCCTGGTTCAATGAGTCCGCGGTTAAGGGCACGGGCGAGTTCCTGTGCAGTGGTCACTGAGACGGCCGGCAGCCCGAATCCTTCGGCGATCTTGACCCAATTAATATCCGGCCCTGTAAGATCGGTAAGGGCTTGCGCCTTTATCCCCGGATTCCTGATCCCTGCCCTTTCAAGCTCCATCTTCAGGATCTTATACGCGCGATTAGAGCATAGCAGCGTGGTTATATTGAGACCCTCCCTCGCCTGAGTCCACAGGGCCTGGACCGTGTACATGGCGCTCCCGTCCGCCTGAAGGCTGATGACAGGCCGTTCAGGGCACGCGAGGGCCGCCCCTGTGGCGCATGGCATCCCGTAACCTATAGCGCCCCCCGATATAAAAAGAATGCTATGGGGAGGCAGGCCCGCGGTGAGGGCATAGTAGCCCATTGAGGTAGTCAGGCCCTCTTCCACTATGATTGCCCCTTCCGGCTGGAGCGCCGCGAGTGTCTGACATACCTTGGCAGGATCCAGATCCCCGTCAGGCATACCTGGACGTCCTGGTGCATTTGCCTTCTTGTCCTGCTGCCGTTTCCTTTTTGAGGATTTCAAGATGTCGACCAAAAGCCCCATTGCCTCAAGCACATCCTGTCTGCCTGTCCCCAGGAAGGCCTTGGCCTGATCCTCCCTCAGGATCCTGCTTACACCTCCTGGATACCCGAAAAATGCCATGGGCTCCCTTGCGCCTGCAAGGAGTACGCATTCATATCCTGACAGCCTCGATACCGCCTGCTCCGGAAAATAGGGTATCCGCCCTATATCCGGGAGTCCCGCCCCTCGTTCTATAATGCCGGGAAACGTCTCCGATAACAGATCGCAGCCTGTTAGATCCCGGATCTCGGCCGCGAGCGCAAGCCCCTGTTTCCTCAATGCCCTCGGCCCGAGGATCATGGCAGTCCTGTCATATCTAGAAAATATCTCCGCCGCCTCTTTGACCTCTGCCTCGTTAACCAGATCAAAAGATTTCTCAACCGGCTCAGGGCTGCCAGCCTCGCACGGGGCCAGCTGATGATCATTTGGCACTATCAGACTGACTACCCGGCCCCCTGAGGCGATTGAAACAGCGTTTGCCACATCAAGTGGCAGTTCGGAAGGATTTCTATTGGTGCGGGTCCAGCTTGAGACCGTGGCGCTCAGGCCCTCAATGTCCATGGCCAGGGGCGGGTCGGAATCCCTGTGCCATGTCGCGTGTTCTCCGATAACATTAAAGACAGGTGTGCCGGCCCTCCGCGCGTTATGTAGGTTGGCGATCCCGTTGGCAAATCCCGGGCCCAAATGGAGGAGGTTCATGGCCGGTTTTCCGGACAAACGGCCATAACCGTCCGCGGCGCCTGTGCATACCCCTTCGAAGAGCCCCAGAACCGCCTTGATCTTGCCCGCTTTATCCATTGCCGTAACAATGGGCAACTCCGTTGTGCCGGCATTCGCGAAACAGACCTCAATCCCCCGGCTGATCGCGCTCTCTATAAGTGCCTGTGCCCCGTTCATGTATCTCTCCTCTTTAAATTAATTAGGAACATCTCAAAG
>JAFGDF010000096.1 GCA_016932235.1 Deltaproteobacteria bacterium
ACGAGTTCGCTCGTAAAAGGGCTCCCCATACCGCGATCTTTAGACATAACGCTGAATTTCATGCAGATATATATTAAAACTTATTTTTGTGTTAAATCAATCACTGACAATAAATTCAAACAAGGTTACAAGCCACTTCATGTCCGTTTCCAACATTCCGTAATGTTGGCACTTCGTGACTGCATTCAGGAATCGCGTTGGGACACCTGGTGTGAAAATTGCAGCCCGACGGCGGATTCAAAGGGCTGGGAATCTCTCCTTTCAGAATAATCCTTTCCCTCTTTTCTTCTAAAAAGGGATCCGCCACAGGTATAGCGGAAAGCAACGCCCTGGTATACGGATGCATTGGATTTTCATACAGGGTATCGCAGTCCGTAACCTCCGCGATTCGTCCCAGATACATGACGGCCACCCTATCACTAATATGTTTGACCACGGAAAGGTCATGAGCTATGAAAAGATAAGTCAGATCCGGAATTCTCTCCTGCAATTCTTCCAGCAGATTGATGATCTGGGCCTGAATCGATACGTCTAGCGCTGAAACCGGTTCGTCACAAATAATTAAGGTGGCCTCGCTCGCGAGGGCCCGCGCAACACCGATACGCTGTCGCTGGCCTCCGCTGAACTCGTGAGGAACCCTCTCCATCATACTGGGATCGAGCCCTACCGTTTGAAAAAGATCTTCCACCCTCCTCCGATACTCCCTTTTTGTCTTGACAAGCTTATGGATTTTCAGGGGTTCTCCCACAATGCTCCCCGCACTTTGTCTCGGATCGAGGGAACCATAAGGATCCTGGAATACAAGAGACATCCTGCGCCTCAATGGCCTTATCTTGTTTTCCTCTAATTGGGAAATATCTCTTCCCTCAAAGAGGATCCTTCCACTGGTCGGAGTATATAGCCGCATGATACACCTGCCGACGGTGGTCTTGCCTGAACCGCTTTCACCAACCAGCCCCAATGTCTCTCCTCGTTTTACGTAAAAGCTTATTCCATCCACCGCTTTTACATCCGCTATTTTCCTGCGTAACAGGCCCCGTGTTACAGGAAAGTACATCTTCAGATCATTGACTTCCACTATTTTACCATTACCATTAGAGCCCATGAGCCCTCTCCCGGATAAATGACTCGGATCTATTCTCGTCTAAAAGGGGTCTTGAAATTATCTCTTTTTCGAACAGTATCATCCTCATCTCCTTCGGGAATCTCTTCTCACGGTCGAAATGAAACATGTCCGTTACTCAACATAGCAGGACACGTAATGCTGACCATTTATAAGATGCAAATCCGGCCACGGTTCCTTATGACATCTTTCGATATGACGAGGGCATCTCGGCAAAAAGGCACAGGTCGGCGGCATATTTACAAGACTGGGCGGCATCCCGGCAATGGGCATCAGTTTCCTTCCCTTTTTTTCATCAAGTCTTGGGATACACTCCAACAATGCCCGGGTATATGGATGTGACGGATTTCCGAAGATCTCCTTTGAAGTTCCCGATTCAACAATACGTCCCGCGTACATCACGTATAATCGATGAGCATAACGAGCCACAACCCCCAAATTGTGAGTGACTATAACCAGGGAAGTCTTGAAGCGTTCTACCATATCCACCATTAATTCAAGAAGTTGCGCCTGGGTGGTAACATCAAGAGCGGTTGTCGGTTCATCGGCAATGATAATTTTGGGACCGCATGAAAGTGCCATTGCTATCATCATCCGCTGCCGCATTCCTCCGCTGTAATGGTGCGGGTAATCGTCAAGCCGTGTAGCGGCATCAGGGATACCGACCATCATCAGTAATTCAGCCGCCCTTTCTCTCGCCTCAGCGGATGTCATGCCCAGATGAAGGGTCAGGCTTTCAGTCAGTTGCGTGCCGATGGTCAGAACGGGATTAAGGGATGTCATTGGCTCCTGGAATACCATGGATATCTTGGCACCGCGTATATTACGCATCCGGGGCCCTTGTGGATCATATTCGAGGAGATTCTCACCCATAAAAAATACCTCCCCGCTGATTATCTCACCGGGGGATGATATCAATTGCATCACCGAAAGCTGGGTGACTGATTTTCCGCAACCGCTTTCCCCGACAATGCTCACTATCTCCTGTTCATTAACTTGAAATGATACACCATCAACCGCCTTTACCAGCCCCCGGTCTGTCTTAAACTGGGTTCTTAAGTCTTTTACGGCTAATAAAACCGGCATCCTTATCTCCTTTTGCTTCGATATGTATAATTAATGGTATTTTGTGTCAACAAGGAAATATCCGAATGCCATTACCTTTTCCCGTAGAAATTCTTGTGTACTTTTTCATACTGAAGGTCTTCCTTTTTATGTCCGGGTTTATGTTCATCAGGATATCCGACTGCAATAACGGATTCAATCTCCATCCCGGATGGAACACCCAGCAGTTCTGCGATATATTCACCCGCGGTCCTGTCATCACTGTGTCTTCTCTCCCTTATCTGCACCCAGCAGCTTCCCAGTCCAAGTGACCCGGCCGCCACATGTACCAATACCGAGGCGATCGAGGTATCTTCAATCCACACATCACATTTGGCCGGATCCGCGCATACAACTATTGCAAGCGGCGCGTTCTTCAGAAAACTTGCCCCATGCTGTTTAGCCTTTGAAAGCTTTGTCAGCAATTCCTTGTCAGTGACAACAATAAATTCCCATGGGTTTCGGCCCATGGATGACGGAGAACGCAGGGCGGTTTCAATAAGCATATCCTGTTTATCTTTTTCTACGGGGATATCTTTGAATTTGCGGATACTTCTTCTCTTTTCCATAAGATCCAGGAACATGATTAACCCTCCCAAAAGGCCGCCGGGCTTTGTACGACAGCATGTTAAACACTCGATAAATTAATTTATAGATCAATTTTCATGTTTTTTCAATATTACATGAATTCCTTAAGTTTTTTAGCAGATTATAGGACAAAGCATGTCAGTCCGCAGTCTGTCAAATTCCGATAACATCAATAAAAATGAACAATTATGTGAAATATTTCCCTTGACATGATTTGCACCCTTTTTTATATTATCGCTTCCGTAATGAGTTATGTCAAAAACTAGGTGTTTGATGTTGACATGCGGATACGGCCATGGAATCTATTGATTTAATTATCATTCATTATTAACGATCCCTTGCCCTTCTACTGATCCCGTTTCAAATATTCATGAGATCTGTCGCATCAAATAACTGCCGGAACTGAATGCAAAACAGTATATATCCATATAGAAGGCAACCAATGACAGTAAGAATATCACCAAAAACAATAAAAAAAGATTTTATCGAAAAGCTCGAAGAACTGAGCGGGCAGAATATTCAGCAATGTTTCCAGTGCGGAACATGCTCAGGAGCCTGCCCGATGCTTGAAGGAATGGACGTTCACCCCCGCAAGGTAATGCGATTGTCACAGTTGGGCCTCGAAAACGAGCTGAAAGACATAAAAACCTGCTGGGTATGTGCCTCATGCCACACCTGCAATGTAATGTGTCCAAGGGGTGTAGATCTGCCGAGGATTATGGAAGCAATAAGGCTTCTAACCCTCAGAAAAAATATAAATTATATTGAGCCCTCAAAGCTGCCGAAGGAAACAATCAGGGAATGTCCCCAGATCGCCATGGTAGCAGGGTTTAGAAAATTGACAAGCTAAGGGAGAATAATGAAAGCAAGTTATTATCCGGGATGTACCCTGAAAACCAAGGCCATTAATCTGGGAGAATCCGCTGTTGCGGCCATGGCTGTTTTCGGCATTGATCTTTCCGAATTGCGGAGATGGAACTGTTGCGGCGCGGTGCATTCTCTTGCGGATGATGACCTCATACATCAGGTCGCACCCGTACGAGTCCTTATCAGGGCGAAAGAAGAAGGCAGCAATAAATTGGTAACCCTTTGTTCCATGTGTTACAACAGTCTTGCCAGAGCCAATTTTATAATGAGGAATGATGAAGAGAAGAGGGATACTATAAATCGCTTTATGGATGAAGAGGAAGACTATTTTGGGGATGTTGAGGTAGTACACTTCCTTTCTTTCTTTAAAGACGAAATAGGATGGGAAAAGCTTCGTGAAAAAGTCAAGATTCCGCTGGAAGGCCTGAAAATAGCCCCCTATTACGGTTGCACTTTACAAAGACCGAGAGAAATAGGCATCGAACCCGCCGGAAGCTTCAGGCTTATGACGCAATTAATTGAATCTCTTGGCGCGACGTCTATCTATAATCCCGCTGCGGACCAGTGTTGCGGTTCTTACCAGGTGCTCGGTAATCCCGATGCCGCGGAGCTGGCTGTTTCTAAAATCCTGGGATGGGCGGAAAAAATAGGAGCCGACGCCCTTGCCATGAGTTGCCCTTTATGTGAATTCAACATAGGGAAAAAGCAGGGACCTATTATTGAAACCCATAAAATATCCAAAGAGATCCCCACTTTTTACTTCACACAATTACTCGCTCTGGCGCTGGGACTGGATAATGATATCTGTCATTTTGAGCTCAATAACAAAGCCTCCATTGAACTGCTCAAGACCAAAAACTTATTAACTGCTTTGATTAAGGAGTGATGATAATGAATGAAGCAGGAACAAAAGAAACGAAAGCACAAAACGCCCCAAAGATAGCCACAGGCGACAGAGCTATTCTGCCGGAAGGCGCGAAAACAATCCCGATTTACATCATGGGTAAACTCTATGAAGTTCCTGAAACACTTACGATAATGAAGGCTATGGAATTCGTAGGTTTCAAATTCATCCGTGGCGCGGGCTGTCGCGGGGGAATATGCGGCGCATGTTCCACCGTCTATCGTAAGGCGGGCGACTATAAGCTTTATTTCGGCCTGGCGTGCCAGACGGTCGTGGAACCTAATATGTACCTTACCCAGATACCTTTTTACCCGGCTAACCGCGCCATATACAATATTGAAGAATTGGACGCCACAGGAGACGCAATAAACGCGCTCTACCCGGAACTTTTCAGGTGTGTTGCGTGCAACAACTGCACCAAGGCATGTCCCATGGACGTAGAGGTGCTGGATTATATCTCCGCTCTTAAGCAGGGCGACATCGCCAAGGCGGCGAAGCTTTCTTTCGACTGCATACAATGCGGGCTTTGTGCGAGCCGCTGTATGGCTGAAATCCCACAATATCACATCGCGCAGCTCGCGCGCCGGTTATATGGTAAATACTTGCAGCCGCGTGCTGAACATCTGAAAAAAAGAGTCAAAGAGATCGAGTCCGGGAAATACGACAAAACCCTTGATGACCTGACTAAAATGTCCAAGGAAGAACTTGAGAAAAGATACATTGAGCGTGAGCGTGAACCGGATATGTCCCTTCCCGGCACATGGATGCCTAAAGACAGGCAGTATTTATAGTGAAAGGAGAAAAATATGGGTTATCCACCCGAAATCAAGGAACTAATTAAGCGGGTCGAGGCAACCCGGCCTGAGCGTGTAAAAAAGGCTCGTGATGGATTCATCTATCCCGCGTTGAGCCTGGAAGAGCGCGCGGTGGTGCTGAATAAATTTCATCCTGATTACCAGGAAGAGGGCAGGCGCACGATAAAGGTCGGACCAAATAAAGGAGAAATATTCCAGGATGAGGTGGTTGATCTGCTTGAATCAAAATCAATGATAAGACCAAAGCATGTTGATCTCACTAAGATCGATTATGAAACGGATGTCCTGGTTGTCGGCGGCGGCGGCGGCGGTTCATCCGCGGCCCTTCTCGCATCGGATGCCGGCGCCAAGGTCATTATCGCCAACAAGCTTCGTCACGGCGATTCAAACACCATTATGGCGGAAGGAGGCATCCAGGCGGCCACCCAGGAATGTGATTCACCCTATTATCATTTTATGGATACCATAGGGGGAGGTCATTTCGCGAATCAGCCCGATCTGGTCGCTGCACTGGCCTATGACGCACCCCTTTCCGTGGCGTGGCTGGAAGAGCTTGGAATGATTTTCAACAAGTTTGATGACGGTCGTTTTGATGTCCGGCATTTCGGCGGATCATCAAGAAAAAGGATGCATTCCTCAGGGGATATGACCGGAGCCGAAATCATGAGGGTCCTGAGGGACGAGATCCGGAACAGGCCTGATCGGATTACAATTCTTGAATTCTGTCCCTGTGTTGAACTAATACTTGATGAAAGCGGCAAAGCCGCGGGGGCAATCCTTTACAACCTGGAGACCCGCGAATTTTATATTGTCAAGGCAAAGGCCGTGGTTCTTGCCACTGGAGGTTTTGGACGCCTGCATATCAAGGGTTTTGCCACAACAAACCATTATGGCGCCACCATGGACGGTGTGGTTCTTGCCTACCGCGCCGGAGTGGGAAACAAAGGTCTTTCTTCGACCCAGTACCATCCCACCGGGTCTGTGTTTCCAGAACAGAATGTCGGCCTCTTGATTACTGAAAAGGTTCGTGGTCTGGGCGCTCACGTGCTCAATATTGATGGCGAACAGTTTTGTTTCCCATTAGAACCAAGGGATGTGGAATCAGCGGAATTGATACAGGAGGCAATGGAGCGGAAGAAGGGAATCGTCACACCCACAGGACGCGTCGGACTATGGCTGGACTCCCCCATGATCGAACTGCTTCATGGAGAGGGCACGGTAAAAAAAGAACTGCCGGCCAAGTTTATTCAATTCAGAAGGCATAACATAGACATCAGCAAGGAGCCCATGCTTGTCTATCCAACGCTTCATTACCAGAACGGGGGTATTAATATCAACGCCCATGCTGAAACTATTATCCCCGGTCTGTTCGGCGCGGGTGAGATCGTGGGAGGGGTTCACGGGGAAAACAGGCTGATGGGCAACAGCCTGCAGGATATCCTGACCTTCGGAAGAAGGGCGGGCACAAGTGCCGCCAGATATGTGAAATCAGGAGTGGAGATCACGAAACTCACTCTCGATCATGTTGTAAAGTTTGAGAAGGAACTGGCGGATGCGGGCATAGAAAATCCGATTGTCGCGCCGATCCTGCTGCCTGATTACTCCACGGAGGAGGTCATCTCCAGGAGATGGATGGATTCCTTGATGACAAGCGAATAAACATCTGATCACTTTTTCTTATCATTATCGTTAAAAAAGCCGATGGGAAAAAACCCTCATCGGCTTTTCTTCTTCATGTTACGATGGACGTCTGGGTACATTTGTCGAGTGCAGACAGTGTCCGTAATTCTATTTAAGATATTTCGAATTCTATTCACCGTGCAGTATCTATCGAACTGTTCAAGATTTAACCCCCAGTGCAATCTTCTGGCTATGGCTTGCCTGAATTTTCCCGCGAGGTATGTGCAGTTGATCAGGTTGACACCGACCAGGGTATCCCCTTCGAAAGCAAGTACGCAGTGCCCTTCTTTGCGGGCATCACCAGAAACGATGCAACGGACATCATCTCTTTGTGTTTGCACATCACCCAACTGCGCGTATGTCCAATCAAAAAACGGACTGATATTCTCAGGGATAGAACCTGAATACAATGCGTCTTTTCCTGCCATGTTACAGCCGGCAATGCGTCCCTGACGGCAAGCATTGCCCCAGGTGCCAAGCCATTCCTTTTTCCCGGAAAAAAGGTTGTATCCCTGGCATACATCCCCGGCAGCATAAAGGTTTTGCATGTTCGTTTGCATTCGCTCGTCTACTAAGACAGCTTGTTCTATGTTCACTAGTCCAGGATCGATAAAGTCCACATTGGGACGCACCCCTGTGCAGACTGTTACGAAATCCGCTTCCTCGATGATGTCATCGGGAAAATGACAGGTAACACCTTCCGGATCCCCTTCCATGCCCGTCAGGGTGCATCCGAGACGCACATCTATTCCGTGTTCTTCAAAGTATTCCCGGAGGTATGCCGCCGATGAATGATGGGCTCCTCGGGGAAGCACCTGGTCCACTACATCTAGAAGTATCACCCTGACACCCCTTTTTGCGAGGACTTCCGCCACCTTGAGGCCCACAAGTGAAGCCCCCAGAACAATAACCTTTTTTGCAAAAAGTATAGCGTTTTCAAGATGTTTGACAGACGCTGCTGTCCTCAGGGGATACGCCCGAGACGAATCTCCCAGCCCTGGTATGGGCGGGATAATGGGGCTTGCACCGGTTGCAACAAGGCATTTGCCGTAATGGAGGTTCTCTCCGCCTGCCAATTTGATTTCCTGATTGATGGGATCAAGCGATTCCACAGGGATGCCAAAGTGCGGGGTAATATCATATTCAGCATACAGACCTTGCCCAAAGGGGAAACAATTTTCCCACGGTATGGCTCCTTTGAGATAGTAGGGCGAAAGCATGGGGTTGAATGCCGGTGTATCCACGTCGGATATCATGTGAATTTTTTTGGAGAATCCCGAATTCCTGGCAGCTCGTGCCGCATTTATTGCCGCGCCGCCATTTCCCAGAATGATTATTCTCTCTGTATCCATAGTGTTATGTGCCTTTCGCGGGATAGGCAATCGCTTTTAAGATCATTATTGATGCTCTTTGGGCCTTTTTCCTGCTCAGATCCTCAAGAGGACCAACTTCCAGGGCGCGCGCGGGGCAAGCCCGGACGCAGGCCGGCTTCAGATTGTATTCCCTGCGGATGTAACAGAGATCACACTTGGCCATTTTTCCGTTCTCGGGAAAGTGGGGAGCGCCGAATGGACATGCAAGCTCGCAGCTATGGCACCCGATGCAAAGATCAGGATTGACCATAACGGAGCCGTCTTCCTGTCTCCTGGATATCGCCCCGGTTGGACAAACCATAAGACAGGGAGCGTCTCCACAGTGCTGACAGGCAAGAGAAAAATGGAATATGCGTGCCTGGGGGTACTCTCCTTCTTCGTACTTCGTAACATGGCGAAACGCGATGTCGCTATCGGCGTCAAAATCGTTCTGGTCCTGACAGGCCACAACACAGGCCATGCAACCGGAGCAACGTGCGACATCAAAAGAAAAGGCATACTGGCTCACTTGTCACCTCCCTGAATCGGAAATTTTTTCACCTCGCAAAGAAGTGATTTGAATCCCGGAAACCCTGAAATGAGATCACGGTAATCGGGATCGATAAGCTCGTTTACATCGGCTCCCGGGCAATTATGGAACATGCTGACAACTCCCGGAGGCACGAGTTCGGTCAGGTTTGCCCTGACACGGAACTCTGCTCCGGTTCCCTGTATACCGGAAGCGAATCTACACCTGCTTCTCTCAGGAGAAGGGAAGTAAATTCCATTTTTCCCGATGGTGTTGGAAATCCCGTTTGTCTGTATTTCTCATAAAGAACATCTATGCTGTTTTTCAGAAAACTGCCACCAGGATAAGCTTTTATATCCGTCATCTTGATACCTGATGGCGCGAACATCCAATCAAGACAAGCTTCGTCCCAGGTTACAGGGGAAAAATCACCGGAACCTCTCGGCCCAACCCGTACCATGGGAGTACGAAGCCGTTCAGGATTATACACAAACTGCCGGCTTGATTGTCCCTTGGAACACAGGGTGCCACTGTTTGTCGGGTTTGTTTCTGTTCCCTCGACCTTGAGTACGCGTCCGTCCTTAACATAGGCATCAATACCGCATTTATTGGTGCAGATCGAACAAAGGGTTTTTTTATTTCTATACCGGTCTGTGAATTCGGTATCTTGCTCCGAAGGAGCTTTTCGTGGCTGTGCCCGGATTGATAGTTCATGGAGCAGCCTCCTTAATGGAACTTAATGGCTATTTCCCGGCTATCGTGACAAATACCCGGCTAAAAAGCAAGGGCCTTATGAGAAAATGTGAACACTGCTGTCTTGGTCAGAATTTCATGACAAATAATCTTTGAAAAATCCGGATGTATTAGGAAATTGCAGCTGAAGAAAATACCGGATGACTGTAAATAAACCGAACTTGAATGATTTTCTTTATTATTTTATACCCATTATTCTCATTTAAGTGCCTTGATTTTATCTATATCTTCGGATTTTCCGAGCATTATCAAGATATCACTATCCTTAATGACAAAACCGGCAGGAGGAACAAGAAGAAAGTTTTCCGGTATCAATTCTTTTATGGCAATGATGTGAACCTTGTATTTTGCTCTCAGATTCAGTTCCTTAAGGCTCTTTCCGATAAATTCTTTTGGAGGACCAACCTGGACAAGGTCGTAATCTTCACCTAAAGGAACGAAATCCAACACATTAGGTCGAGACAGACCATGTGAAACACGTATAGCCATATCCCGTTCCGGATGGATAATTTCTGTTGCCCCCACTCGCCTCAAGATTTTTCCATGATCCTCGTCCAGGGCTTTTGCTAATATCTTTTTCACGCCAATCTCCTGCAGGTGCAAACAAATAAGGATGCTTGTGCTGATCTTAGTGCCGGTTGAGACAATTACCCCGTCCATATTCTCAAGCCCAAGGGCCTTCAAGGCCTCAGTATCCGTCGCATCCGAAACAATAGCCTCTGTGGAGTAAGGGTCTATGGCATGCACACGACCTTTATCCAGATCAATAGCCACGACGTCATTGCCGTCCTCATACAGGGCTCTTGCAGCGTGAAATCCGAAATTTCCAAGACCTATTACAGCAAATCTCTTCATAATCTAATCCTCCCTTTAACCGATCATAATGCTTTCTTCAGAATATTCGATACCATTCGTGACTCCTGTCCCGACAATGATATAAGAAAAGGTAAGTACTCCGACGCGACCGATAATCATCATTAATGTAAGCCAGATTTTACCCCATGTGCTCAGGCCGGGCGTTGCGCCCATGGATAATCCGACAGTACCGAAGGCCGAAACCGTTTCAAAGAGATACGCGAGAAATGATCCGCCGTGGTCTGTTGCGTAGCGAGGTCCAGGAGATTCACCTACCAATAACATGAACAGTACCACCCCAATAACACCGATGGATAAGAGTATGAGTGAGATACTCCGGTTGACGACTTCGACAGGAATGCTCTTCTTAAACAAATTGACACGAACTTTTCTTCTCACCCTGCTTAGAGTGAATGCGCCTATGAGGGCAAGGGTGGTCGTCTTCACACCGCCTCCGCAGGAACCCGGGGAGGCGCCGATGAACATCAGAAAAACCATAAAGGCCAGGGTCGCTTCCCTTAGAGAAGATATATCGACCGTGTTAAAACCGGCTGTACGACAGGTGATGGACTGAAATACCGAAATCAATAAGCGGTGTGAAAGCGAAGCGGTTGCCGCAAGGGCGTGATGCTCAAGGAAAGCGAACATTATCGCACCACTGACTATAAGGAAAAAGGTGGTGAAAAGGACCGTTTTTGTCTGTAAGGAGAGCCGAAGGCGTTGTTTTTTTCGCTCCCGTGCCCATGACTGAAGATCATAGAGGACGGGGAAGCCGATGCCGCCTGTGACAATCAAGGCGCACATCACGCCATTAAGAAGAAAACCGTCACTATATTGTGTCATGCTGCTGGTGAACAATGAAAATCCGGCATTGCAGAACGCCGAAACGGAATGAAAAATGGCTGTATAAACAGCCCTAGTAAAAGGGAGTTGCTGATCCCAATGGATGGAAAGAAGAATGGCTCCTATGATCTCGGCACTCAGGGTAAATAATATTGTGCTTTTTACCAGGTTGAAAATATCCTCCCGGGGGGTATGGGCAAAGATGTCCTGAATGGCCATACGATGCCGGATGGAAATACTTCTTCCGACCCAACGGAACAGCGCAACTGAGATCGTCATCACGCCAAGGCCGCCGATTTGAATAAGAACCAGGATCACACATTGACCGAATAGGGTAAAAAAACTCCCTGTATCCACTACCACCAGGCCCGTTACGCAAACGGCTGATGTGGCGGTGAAAATCGCGTTTACCCATAAAATATGCCCTGTTTTGGTTGAAAATGGAAGCTTAAGCAAAAGGGTACCAATGGCTATGGCCAGAAGGAAGCTGACCAACACCAGGGTCCCAGGATGGGCCTTGAGTACTCGGTTTCGCAACATCATGACTTAGGTACCGGATCTAGAAAATGTTCACAATATAAATGGTTCTCGGTTTCACATAGATCGTGAAGCCGTTTACCGCCCAGCACCATCCGGTTGTGCCAGGCACCGCAGGTGATAAGCTCGCTGCAACCGTTAATGGGCTCATAATTCAAAAAAGGACATAATCGTTCCATAATCCGGTCGATATTAACCGAAATGCCAGTCTTCAGAACAAGGTCCGCGATATGTTCAGGATCGATTCTGTTTTGAGATTGTCGCACACCAATAAAATCCAGGCCGGCAGCTTTCATACGGCCCGTAATTTCCCGATGCCAGCGATCAACCGAGGCAAATAAGGGTATTTTGCGAGTCAAGGGATTGCTTTTCAGACA
Organism: Deltaproteobacteria bacterium; assembly: GCA_016932235.1. The sequence continues at coordinate 12,328 of JAFGDF010000096.1, forward strand.
CTTGCACAATTCTATAATTTCGGAGCGGACACGACTGCTGGATCGAATGGAGAAGTCAAGTATAATCAAACCAAAAGGAGCCGTTGTTGCTGCATTAAGACTGGATAGTGGATTATGGGTAACGATCACCTCCTTGGATTTCACTACTTCCACTCTTTCATCAAGATGACAAACCAGAATATTCACTTTATCTGCCTGCATAGCCATTTTGTCTCCGGACCTGTAGATTCCGACCATTATATGGTCAACTTTTCCTACTCTCTTTAAAATATAGAGCAATATGAGTGCCTGGTTATTTAACTATCTGTATTTAGAATTGTTTTTAAATTTCAGAGGAAGGCTGAAAAAGGAAATGACAGGGAAATATTGAATTATGCAAGAAAAGCGGCTTGCATGATGCAAGATACTCAGTCCAGGTGATATTTTTTTCGTTTGCGCCACAAGGTTGCCGGATCGATTCCCAGGACTCTGGCAGCCTCTTCAAGTGAATTTGTATGCAGGATAACATTTTGAATGTGGCTTTTCTCCACATCGGCCAGGTTCTGGAGTTGAGCTGAGGAAGTTGTGCCTGGCTTGAAATTCGCAATGTTTGGAGGCAGATCACTGACCTTTAGTTCAGCCTCGTGTGCCATAATGACCCCGCGTTCGATCACGTTGATTAATTCGCGAATATTACCAGGCCATGGGTACTCCTGCAGACATTGCAATGCTTCAGATGCAATGCCCTGGATTGTCTTGGCGTTTATCCGGCCGGAGCGCTTCAGGTAGTACTCGGCCAACAATGCAATATCCTCCGGTCTTTGCCTGAGGGCCGGCAGGAAAATTTCCAGCACATTGATCCGGAAATAAAGATCCTCTCGGAAAGCTCCTTCCCGAACTAACTCCTCCAGATCCCTGTTCGTGGCCGCGATCACACGCACATCCACCCGTTGAGGTTTAGGATCACCCAGCCGTTCAAACTCGCGGTTCTGTAAAAATCGCAAAAGCTTCCCCTGGACAGGAGGAGGAATTTCTGAGACTTCATCCAAAAACACAGTCCCGTTTTCGGCCAGCTTGAGCTTGCCTATTTTATCACGCAGGGCTCCAGTGAAGGCCCCTTTTACATGTCCGAACAGATCGCTTTCCAAAAGATTTTCCTGGAAGGCAGCGCAATCAACCGTCACAAAGGGACC
>JAFGDF010000097.1 GCA_016932235.1 Deltaproteobacteria bacterium
GGACCGCAGGATCCACACATTGCCTATCGCCTATCATGTTTTGTTCGGCCCATCTGCGCCAGGACAACCTGAATTTTTGATTAAAATAGTCATCGTGTAAAATCAAATATCTATTCGCCTAAATAAACGAGATTAACTAAGATAAGTACCGACCAAGAGAGAAGGAGGTATCATGATATTCTGTCATAATTGCAAACATTACTATATTACCTGGGATAAAGCCTTCCCATACGGTTGTCGGGCAATGGCCTTTAAAAGCCGTGAATTACCTTCAGTAATGGTGTTTAAAAGCTCAGGACGGGAATGCCTGTTATTTCAATTAAGGGAACCCCATGGGAATCCCGGCAAGCCTAAAGCACGGTCAGCTATAAAAGAATAAAACCCCTGGATTCCGGCTCGGGGGCCGGAATGACAAATCGCTCAGCGACAAATAAAAATTTGCTTCGCCTGAAGGCAAAGGCTTCTGACCACCCGGGAAACAGACACTAATCACCCTTTTTTTTGATCACCACACGAATATCCGTTATGGATGAGTCAGGATACTGTCCATTTTCATCCTTTTCCGAATATTTTACCATGTCCCATATGGTATTCAGCGCGATTGAGACACCTACAAGGGCCTCCATTTCCACGCCTGTCCTTGCCCTGGCGCGAACAGTGCATCTTGCCTCTATGGAATCATCCAGGATCTTAAAATCCACATCTACCATATCCAATGGAATCTGGTGGCAGTGGGGAATCAACAGATGTGTCTGTTTAGCGGCATTCATCCCGGCCACCTCGGCAACCTGCAGAGGATCCCCCTTCCTGATCCTTCCACCCCTGATCTCCTCAAGTGTTTTTTGGGACAACCTGATCCTTCCGAATGTCACAGCCATCCGGTTGATAACAGGCTTATCCCCGACATCAATCATTCCCATTATGATTCACCTCAATCCTTAAAAATCTCATTTTTCCTGCTGCAATCCTTTTTAATGAAGTCCACGGCCTTTATCAGGGCAGGAAAAACATTTTCGCGGATATCCCCTCCAACCGCCACAAACATTATTTCATCGCCGACCTTAAGAAGCCCCCTGTTCACTTCAACAACCACTTCAATAATCCCTTCCATGGACTTGACCTTTTCAATAATATCATTAAGGACGTCCATATCGTAATCCACCTCGACCCCGGTCACTTCCCTGCCGTTACGGGAATTCCCCCGAACAATGCCCAGATGGCTTGCTATCATGCCGATCCTGTGAGATTCAGGATGATTTCTTATTTTCTCTATAGACTTTAGTAGTTCCATTTTAAGTTCCTCTATTAATTTAAGATTCAGTAATCTCCCCCGTTATCCTGATCCAGGTTAAAAAGCTTCCGTGTGATATCAAGGTAACTATCTTTTGAGGACCTTCCGGCCTTGCTCTTCAGAACAAGTATGGGATGGTTGATTATTTTTTCAGCCAGGGATATTGTAAGGGCCTCGATAGCTTTGACCTGAGAATCGGTCAATGCCCCCATAGATGAAAGGCTTTTCTCCATTTCAGAGATCCTTATAGCTTCCGCTTTTTCCTTTAATGAGATAATTGTGGGGACTACTTCAAGGGTTTTAAGCCATTTGTGAAACCGTATAACTTCCTCATCAACTATCCGCTCCGCTTTGATGGATTCCTGCTTTCTCCGGGCACTATTTTCCTGAACGACTTCTTTAAGGTCATCGATATCATATAGATAGACGTTCCCCAGTCTGTTTACCTCCGGATCCACATTCCTTGGCACAGCGATATCTATAAAGAACAGGGGGCGGTTTCGTCTTTTCCTCAGGGATTGTTTTACACTGTCATAGGTTATTATATGTTTTATTGAAGCGGTTGATGTGATAATAATATCCGCTTCCAGAAGCTGCACTTCTATCTCCTCAAAGGAAACGGCTTTCCCCTGAAAGGAATCGGCAATCCTTACAGCGTTTTCAAAACTCCGATTCGCAACAACAAGCGATTCCGTTCCATGCCTGAGCAAATAGGTTGCTGCGAGTTCAGCCATCTCCCCTGCTCCGACCAATAGGACCTTTCTGTCTTTCAGACCGTGAAATATTTTATTAGCCAGCTCTACGGCCGCGTAACTGATTGAAACAGCAGCCTCTGATATCGCTGTCTCGGTCTTGACTCGTTTGGCCACATGAAAAGCGCGATGCATAAGCCTGTTCAGGATAACACCTGTCGTCTTTTCCCTGCCGGCCGCAAGAGAGTAAGCATCCTTGATCTGCCCCAGGATCTGCGGTTCTCCCAGGACCATGGAATCCAGGCTTGAAGCGACTCTGAAGATATGCCTTACGGCTTCATCATCCTCATGGATATACAGATTCGAAAGGAACTTTTTCCTTGGCACGTCTCCCATTTCCGAGAATATATTTAAAATGCGTTCCTTTGCTTCCTGAGGGTTATCTGTTGTGTAAAGTGCTTCCACCCTGTTACAAGTGGACAGGAACATTGCTTCTTTTATGAATGCGGATTCCTTCATTGCCCTAAGGGCCATGGTCTCATTATCTTCCTCACCAGCGAGACATTCCCTCAATTCAACAGGAGCGGATTCATGGTTCATGCCGATATCAATGATACTGATCATGGCCCGGCAAGGCCTCCAAGATGACTGAAAGTATGGTAGTCGCTCAGCCACACGCTCCCGAAGACAAATGTGAAAATTAAAATTATAAAACAGAAGATAGACATCCAGGCCGCCCTCCTGCCCCGCCAGCCTACGGCCAATCTCTCATGGAGGAGAATTGCGTAAGATAACCAGGTAATCAGAGACCAGACTTCCTTAGGGTCCCATCTCCAGTAACCGCCGATGGCATGCTGGGCATATATTGCCCCTGTAATCATGCCGAGGGTGAGGAAAGGAAAACCATAGATAATGGAATAGTGGTTTATCGCGTCCAGTGTCTCCAGTGAAGGCAACCGAGAATAAAATGATCCCCGTTTCTTTTTCTTTATCTGATCTTCCTGAATCAGATACATGATCGCCGATAAAAAAGTAATTGTGAATATACCGTCTCCGATAAACATGGACCCCACATGAATAACAAGCCATGAACTCTTTAATATCGGATTAACAACCATAATCTCTCCGGGAATAGCCCAGGAGATTATCATTAAAATTGCCGTCAAAGGCGCCACAAAGGAGCCCAGGACCATAAGGCCGAACCTTATCTGAAAGGCCAGGTATGCGCCCATAATAAACCAGGCTAAAAAAGGGAGTGTGGATTTAAGAGTGATTACGGGAACCGCTCCCATGTTATAGAACTGACAGCCAAGGGAGAGTGTATGAAATACAAACCCGCCGATAAAGATGATACGCGACCATGTGAATGTCTTTTTCTCCTGTTTCACGATATATACGATATATCCGCCGCTCGACAGGATAATAAGCAGAAAAGCGATTACGGAAAGTATATTCGCCATTTTTAATTTACCTTTAAATATTCAATAATATCTTCAGGTGTGAATTCTTTCCCGGTTATCCGGCTCACATTCAGTGCCGCTTTATTCCAGTTGCTTTCTTCTATTGCCTCAAGGACCGGAGATTCGACCAGTTCATGAAATATCCGGCTGTTCTCCTCCTGGGACATTCCAAAGGACAGGATTTCCTTGCGAAGCCTCCCCATAAGAGTGAGAAAAAGTCCATATTCATCCCCGAATAGCCTGCCAAGCCTTTCCCTTATCTTCTTTGCCATGGCAGGACTCCTCCCTGAGGTTGAAACGGCGATCACCAGATCTCCGCGGCGGATAATGGAAGGCACGATGAAATTACAATCCTCGGGCTGGTCCACAACGTTTACCAGAATCCTGCTCTCCTTTGCAGCCTCTCCTATCACCCGGTTTAAAAGGTTATCATCTGTTGCAACAACCGCCAGGAATACACCTTCAAGGGCATCCCTGGTAAATTCCCGTCCTGCCGGAATGATTTTTCCCTCGTCAACGTATCTCTTCAGCTCAGGTGTCAAATCCCTGGATATTACCTTCACACAGGCGCCACATTCCAGAAGACTGTCTATCTTCCGTTGAGCGACCGCCCCGCCGCCCACAACAAGGACGGTTTGTCCTTCAAGATCTACCAGTATCGGATAATATGACATGACCTCCGCCTCTCACCTTTCGCCCTGGGCCCCGCGCCTTCTCTTTTATATCCCTTGCCCTGCGCCTTTTGCCTTGCACCTTGCGCCTTCTCTTTTATATCCTTTGCCTTACGCCCCGCGCCCTGCGCCTTGCGCCTTTTTACATATACTGATCCGCCATCTCGCTGATAAGACTCTCTATCCCTTTTTCTCCCTTTTCCGACCTGATGGATCGAATTGCATTCTCTATCTTTCTTCTCGTGTCAGGATCATTCCCCAGGTCATCTGTTGATCGATAGGCCCCTCCCCTGCGCCCCACACGGTAGATCAGCCTCTCATCATAGGGTAGTTCCTGATATTTTCTGATAACTCCCAGCATTCTCTTCTTGTCTTCGGATAACTTACCGGTCACTTCTTCAAGCAGATTCATGATATGATCACTTGTTACCACGCTTGTTATTCCATCCAGACTTTCAATAAAGAGCCTTATCTCTTCCGCCAGCATGTCATCGGTCTGCATGGTGAACTCCCCTGCTTCCACTTTTTTTCTGAGCGGTACCTTACCGGGAATCCTCAGGCTCCTCAGACGGATAAAATGGGGATTAATCCGGTTGAGGACCTTTGCGGTTTCTGTCGCGTGCTCTCTCCACATCTCCCTGCCTCCAAGACCGGGCATTACATATTCGGACAGTTCCATTCCTGCCTCTATTACCTTCCTTCCCGCTTCCACATGCTGATCAGCAGTGACACCCTTTTTAATCATCTTCAGCACGGGATCGTATCCGCTCTCAAGTCCCACATGAACCCTGTCCAAACCCGCATCCCTTATCCGCCTGAGGTTATCAACCGATTTCCGTATAATGGTCCTTGACCTGGAATAGGTGGTGATACGGGTTATTTCCGGGAAACTTTCCTTTAAAAATGCCAGGACCTCCACAAGATCACCGCTCTTCATCACAAGATTGTCCGCATCCTGCAGAAAACAGGCCCCTGTTCCGTAATACATCCAGACAGCAAGACTCCGGAAACTGTCACTTAACCCGGGTGTATTGAAAATATTGCTTATAACCTGGTCATTAATCTTGCCACTGAAACCCAGTCTCCCGGATAAGGCCCTGATAGCATCCGCCATGGCCCTGGCATGACCTATATCATCCTTGATCTCTTCCACGGTTCTTAAAGAGAACTTCTTATTTTTATAGATAGAGCAAAAAAGACACTGGTTCCAGGGGCAATTCCGCGTTATCCTGAGAAGAAAACTTCTTGCCTCGCTGGGTGGCCTTATAGGCCCCTGTTCAAATGAGAGGGATTCAGACATGTCTTATCAGTTCCTTAAGATCAGTTTCATACATAAGCCTGTAGTGCAGGTAAAACATTTTAGGTTCTTCTCCCAATTAGTTGGAAGAAAGGGGTCAAGGATTCCAGGATTCAAGGGTTCAAGTGTTTTTCTTCTAACGATGTTATCAAGCCTTTAAGCATCCTTTCGACTTCACTAATCTTGTCCATGACAATTTCTGCTATTTCTCTGCTGATGTAATCCAACTCTCCGGACAGCATTATCTGCGTTTTAAGTTCACAATAAGATTTTTGCCAAACCTTGAGTTCGCCGTAATTTTTAAGAATTTCACTTGAATCCTGGAATCCTCAACCCCTTGAATCCTTATCATCAACCCCTATTGATTTCAAGGCTTTTTCCATTCACCCAGACCGCTTCGGGAAATCCTAATAAATCAATAAGGTTATCCGGCCCGCCCTTAACGGCGATAAATGTCGCGGGCATTCCCGGCCTTAACGTGCCGATACGGTCTTCAAGGCCCAACAGCCGCGCGCCATTAGACGACGCGCACTTTATTGCATTCTCAATGGAAAGGCCCGCTGAAACCAGTAGTTTTATCTCTCCGGCCAGGGAAAGCCCATGATGGACCCCCGGGCTCCCGGAATCGGTTCCAGCCGCTATTGTAACCCCGTATTCCATTGCCCTGGCAACCTGTTCCATCTGGTGCTCAAGATTTCTTTCAGCGACTTCCGATGCCATCTTTTCCATCCCCGGCAACATGGAGTAGGCCTTCATGGTAATCATGGTAGGCACCCAGGCAGTTTCTTTTTCAGCCATCAGCCTGAGGTTTTCATCATCCATGAAAAAACCGTGCTCGATTGAATCACATCCCGCCTCGACCGATGATTTCACCGCCTCTCTCCCGTTGGCATGCACCATTGTCTTGAGTCCGAGGCGTCTTCCGGTTATGACCGCCTTTTCCAGATCTTTTTGCTCGAATTGAGGGGCTGTTTCCTTTCCATACTCGGTCAGGCTGTTCAAACCTGAGTTGATTATCTTTATGTGATCGATGCCCTCGTGATCCGACTGAATCGAACCGGAAAGATCCTGTCCTTCAAAGGGGGTGCGGCCTATCAGTTTTCCATAGCGTCCCCGGGAATGCCATGCCCTTCCCGCCGTTTTTAAGACCCCGGGAATCACCCCCTGAGAAATACATTCCTTTTTATATCGTAACGCCCATCCCTGGTGATCTCCTCCGTCCCTCAAGGCGATCACCCCGCTTCTCAGATGGTTATCCACGTGTCTTGAAATCAGGGGCTTTATTTCTTCAAATGGGGCAATGAGCTGTTTCCGCCTGAACTCCCTATCACCGGTCCCTGACATGGCAAGATGCACATGGCAGTCCACAAGCCCGGGTAAGATAGTGCAGCGGGTCAGATCGATAACATTATGATCATTTAAATCACAGGATTCAACCCTGCTCAATGAGACAATGATCCCTTCCCGGATCTCAAGCACTCCACCGGGCAGAATCGGGCCTCCCGTACCGTCAATAAAACTGCCTGATAAGATATATATCGATTTTTCAGTATCCAAGGTATTTTCCTTTTATCATCGATTTGAGGCTAAATCAATGTGTTCCAAATCACAAAGGCACACGATAAGGGGACTTCCGACCCTCCTCTTTTTACAGACAGGAGCAAAAGGAGGTTTTTGATTTTGAGGAGATGAAAAACCTAATCGCTGAAAGGAATATTATCGAGATATTTTTTAATTTCAGATTGTAAGTATCATACGAAAAATGTAAAAATAGGATTCAAGGTGATTTCTATAATATCATTACAATTTAGAAACCATATATGAAAGGAGCGCCAATGATTAATCATGATTTTTCCATACTGAAAAGGATCGGACTATCACATGCTGTCGTGGGTGTAAAATTTTCCCTGATGAAACCTTCGGATCTTCCCAGACTTCAAAAAAAACTGGCATTTTGCACAATGCTGAAAGAAGCGCAGGAAAATGATGGATTTTATGCAACCGTCGAAGAACACGGATGCAAATTGGGTCCCTATATTCTGGGACAAATGAAAGAGGATCCTGTTTACGAGGGCGGAATGATCGGACCGAGGATCGGTGTATATGAGGATGCGCGCGCTAACAGAAAAATTTACACCAATATGTATAAATTTGCGGAAGGAAGCGCACCATACACCTGGTTTTCGCGCACCGACAAAATTACCTTCAATCCAGACCTGATGATTGTTACGGCAAAACCCGAGCAAGCGGAAATCATTATGCGCGCACATGGATACCGAAGCGGGGCGCC
>JAFGDF010000098.1 GCA_016932235.1 Deltaproteobacteria bacterium
CGCCATCTTCATGGCGTCAATAATTACCCGTTCAGGCGGGGGGGAGATTCCACCCGCCGACCCGGATTTTCGGTTCCGCCGAATTTTTCCTTGAAACCCTTCCTTTCACTCCATTGACATGACCGGCCTCAGGGAACTCTATGCGTTATACATATGAAATCACCTGATCAAACAGCCTCCGGGTCTGATAAATATCGGCAATATCATGATTATTACCACAATCGACAAAAAGACTTATAATACCGAAACGGATCTTACCGCCCCGGAACGACATATCCTCCAGAAGCTTTTTTTATGGGAAACCATGGCCTCAGGCCTTGAAGAGTTCAGGATAGAAAAGGAGAAAGCTTTAATCAAAGGATGGGGAAATTCAGGCCCTATAACGGAAAGCAATACCCTTAAAGCCATTATCAGGGATCTGGAGAAAAAAGTTCAAATACGACTGGAGAACAGGAAACCATAAATAAAAAATTTTGAGGTCTTATTTGAAATCCCTTTTCAACAAAATGGACAATGATAAAAGGCCCATCAATATCCTTCGCGATAAAAAGGCCCGGGATACCTTCATCGCCGCCGTTGTCGGCGGAGGAAGAGACTGTTATAATCTCTTGAAACTGATGGATGAAGGTCGGTCTTCAAGGCTGAATATAAGGATACTGGGTGTCTCGGATATCAATCCGGATGCTCCAGGGCTTAAATTGGCAAAAAAGTTAAAACTCTTTACCACAAAAAATCTGACAGAGCTATTCACGCTCAGAGGACTGAATCTCATCATCGATCTGACGGATTCCTCCGAAACACTGGAAGAAATATACAGGCTAAAACCGTCTGAAGTATCTGTTATCGACTACAGGGCGGCGAGTCTTCTCTGGGATCTTGTCCGGATGGAGGTTGAGATGGAGGAACTGGATAGGAAATGGGGGCGTCATCTCGATCTAATTCGAAAACAGTCCCAGGTCATCCCCGATTCTCTTCCTTACAGGATAATGGTCGTTAACATGGACAAGACGGTTGAAACGGTCAATAAGACCTTTCTTAACGCCTTTGGTCTGACGGAAGATATGATCCGGGGGAAAAAATGTTATGAACTGAAATACGGTTTTAAACGGCCCTGCATGGAAGAAAAGCATACCTGCTATATCGACGATCAACTGGATGAAATAAAAGAGAAGGGTATTTTCAGCACCTATGAGAAACTACTTGATGAAAACGGCCAAACCAGGTTCGAGGTCATTACCCTTGCGCCCATTTTTGATGAAAAGGGAGAAGTTTTTCAGATATTGGAGGCATCAAGGGATGTGACCGAAAGGATAAAGCTGGAGGATGAGGCACAGAAATCCAACACCTTTCTACAGAATGTTATCCAGAGTACCGTGGACGGCATCGTCGTGGTGGACACCAAGGGAAATGTCCTGATATTCAACGAGGGAATGGAACGATTGACGGGATTTTCCGCGAATGAGATCATCAACAGGGGTCACCTGAGCGCTTTCTATGATATTAATCTCGCCAGGGAAAATATGAAAAAAATGCGCAGTGATCAATTTGGCCCTGAGGGTAAATTGAACCCGACCAGCATGACGATATCCACAAAGGAAGGCGTCGAGATCCCCGTAACCCTTTCCGCTTCGATTATAACGATTGATAACCAGGAGGTTGGAAGTGTGGGAGTATTCACTGATATGAGGGAATTCCTCAAGATGAGGAAAGAACTCGAACAGGCCCATCTGCAACTGGTCCAGTCGGAAAAAATCGCCTCTGTCGGCAGAATGGCCGCGGGTGTTGCCCATGAGGTCAATAATCCCCTCTCAGGAATCATGATATATGCCGAGCTTATCAAAGAAAGTTTGAAGGAGGACTCTAACCTGCTTAATGATATCCAGGAAATCATTGATCAGACTCTGAGGTGTAAAAAAATAGTATCCGAACTGCTGGAGTTCAGCAGGCAGTCCGTGGGAAATGTATCATCTTTCACTTTTGAAGAACTGATCGATAAGTCTCTCAATATCCTGATAAATCAGGCCCTTTTTCAGGACATAGATGTAATAAAAAAGATCGAAAAAGATCTGCCATCAATCGTGGGAGATATAGGGCAATTACAGCAGGTATTCACAAATCTTTTTATCAACGCTGCCGATGCCATGGAAAGAAAGGGCCGCATTGTGCTGGAGGCAAAATATGATAAAGCCGGGGATCAACTGATTATCAAGGTCTCTGATACAGGTCCCGGTGTTCCGGAAGAACTTCGGGATAAAATCTTTGATATCTTCTTTACTACCAAGCAGGTAGGCAAAGGGACGGGCCTTGGGTTAAGCATATCTCAGAATATTATTCAACTGCATGGCGGGAATATCGCCATGACCTGTCCGCCGGAAGGAGGGACAGAATTTATTATCGAACTTCCTATCGGTTTTGTGGAGCACCCGATTGAAAAACCTGTTTTTATCTGAATGGGTGGATGATGGATAAAAAAATTAGGGTACTGGTTGTTGACGATGAAAAAGTAGTAAGAGAAGGATGTAATCGAGTCTTGACGCCACGGGGATACGAGGTGCTGATGGCGGAGAACGGCGAACAGGCCATGCGCCTGCTGGCGGAAGACGCTGTTGATCTTATCCTTCTTGATTTAAAGATGCCCGTTATGAGCGGTGAAGAGGTCCTTGAAAAGGCCCGCCCACAATATCCGGATATTCCTATTATTATAATAACGGGACACGGAACAATCGACACGGCGGTCGAATGCATGAAAAAGGGTGCATATGATTTCATTACAAAACCCTTTCAGATCGATCAGTTCACCCTGACCGTGAACAGGGCCTCTGAAAAAAGGAGACTGGAACAGAAAGCCCGGCAATTGCAGGAAGAGAACATCCGTAATCTTTACGATCTGGACCTTGAAAAAAGCAGGCTCAAAACGATTATCAACTGCATGGCCAACGGGGTACTTGTCGCAAACAGGAATATGGAAATCGTTCTCCACAACCCGGCACTAATGCGACTGCTTGAAATAGGTGACAGGATAGAAAGTCCCATATCCGTTGAGCGGATAATCAATAACAATGACCTTATTGCAACCTTAAACAAAATACAGTCAGGAGACTTTTCTGATGCAGCCTTTATTTCCCAGGAGATAACGGCCGATGATAAAACTCTCAGGGCAAAGTCCGCGCCGGCTTTCGGACCTGATAATTCAGTGGTGGGAACGGTTACGGTTCTTGAAGACATAACGGCTTTCATTAAACTTGACGAAATGAAATCCGATTTTATAAATATGGTCGCCCACGAGCTTAGAAGCCCCCTGGTCGCTATTCGTCAACAGAACAGTGTCCTTCTTGAAGGCCTTGCAGGTCCCTTGGAAAAAAAGCAGGAGGAATTACTATCCAGAGGTTTATCAAAGATTGATCAGCTTCTTGAATTGATTAACGACCTTCTGGATATAGCCAGGCTTGAGGCGGGAAAACATATCCAGCATCAGGTCCCCGCTGATCTCCGGAAAATAATTGAAGACACGGTGACATTAATGTATTCAAGGGCGGAAAGTCAGGGGATCGAGCTTACCATGAACTGTGAGGATATGAAGCCGATTCAGGCTGATTCCAAAAGGATTGAAGAAGTTATCAGCAATCTTATTGCCAATGCAATAAATTACTCTCCTGATGGCGGCCGCGTAACCGTGTCGGCAAGGGAGCTTAATGAATACATTGAAATAAAGGTGACCGATACCGGAGTAGGTATCGATAAAGAGGAGCTTCCCAAGATCTTTGATAAATTCTATCGCGTAAAGCATCCAAAAACCAGGCAGGTTATGGGTACAGGACTTGGGCTCGCCATTGTAAAGGGGATCATCGAGGCCCACCAGGGTACAATAGATGTGGAAAGCGTTCCCGGCAGGGGGACAACAATCAGGATACTATTACCTGTTATCTCGGCGAATGAATAATTCCGGAAAGATAAATAATGTATTAATTGTGGACGATGAGGCCGTGGTCCGCAACGGCATACGCAGGGCATTTGAAAACAGGGGCATCTCATCTTCCCTTGCGTCAAATGCCCAGGAGGCCTTTGATCTGCTGGCCGGCCGCGTGTTTGATCTCGTGCTTCTCGATATCCGCATGCCTGGTATGGACGGCCTGGAATTGCTGAAACGGTTAAAGGCCCTGCACCCCGGTTTAAACGTGATAATAATAACAGGCTATCCGACCATTGACACAGCCGTTCAATGCATAAAGCTCGGGGCTCTGGACTACCTAGTGAAACCCTTTCGCCTGGATGATCTTGACGCATCCCTCGATAAACTGGAACGGGAGTCGAGATTCTCTCAGATATCCGAGATCGATGAGAAGGGCCTTAAAGTAGATACCCTCAAAAACCTGATCATCGGCAAAAGTCAGGCCATGAAAAATATATTTGAAAAGATCCTCAAAGTGGCGCCCACTGACAGCACCGTGCTGATCACAGGAGAGAGCGGTACCGGAAAAGAACTGGTCGCCAAGGCCATCCATGCTTACAGCAACAGGAAAGACAGGGAATTTATGGCGGTAGACTGTTCCTCGCTTGTTGAAACACTTCTGGAGAGCGAGCTGTTCGGTCATGTCAAGGGCTCTTTCACAGGCGCCTTTCATACAAAGCACGGTCTTTTTGAACTGGCCAATAACGGCACATTTTTTTTTGATGAAATATCAAACCTGAGTCCCAAGATCCAGGCCAAACTCCTGAGGGTTATTCAGGAAAGGGAATTCATGAAGGTGGGCGACCAGAAAAAGATCAAACTGAACATACGCGTCATTTCCGCATCAAACAAGGATCTTCAGACTGCGATCCGGGATGGACAATTCAGGGAAGACCTCTATTACCGCCTCAGCGTAGTTCCCATCAGGCTCCCTCCCCTCAGGAACCGTAAGGAGGACATCCCGATTCTTATTCAGCACTTTCTAAACAAATTCAGCAGAAAGGTAAAAAGAAGCATACCCGAGATATCTTCTGAAGCAATGGAAATCCTTATCGAACATAACTGGCCCGGTAATGTAAGGGAGCTGGAACATACCATAGAAAGGATACTTATCCTGGAAGACACGGATATAATTCGAACCAGGGACCTCCCCTCCTTTATCTCCCAGCGACAGGGGGAATTTCAGATGTTTTCTGAAGAGGCCCTCTCTCTTGAGGAACTGGAAAAACAGTACATACGTTTTGTATTGCGCAAGACAAAAGGGAAGAAAACAGACGCCGCCAATATACTGGGAATCAACAGAAAAACCCTGGGCCTCAAGGTGAAAAAATACGGTTTATATTGATTTCGCGGTTAGCTGCCGCATTAAACCGGGTTTACAGGCCAAGAATCTTTTCTATAACCCCCCATGATTCTTGGGAAGTTACAATTTGAATTACAAATGAAAAACCGCTGTCTGTATGTACATCTATTTGAAACTTCTCTTGCAGTCAATAATTCCGGCAATAAACAGCTTGCCGCTCCCCCTCACCCTCTTGTCATCGAACCGCATCTAAATACAATTACCCATTTCCGGTAAAATAATGAGCAAGGCATAGAAATCCCTGATAACCGGTTTAGATGCTGAAAACTTCAACATTTGCAAGGACAAGATCGAGGGTGACCCATTGAAAAGATCCGGCTTGTAAAGAATACCTCGGCTTGACCGCGGCATCCAGGGTTTTCCGGCATCCTGCGGCCCCATATTATGTCATCCTGCGGCCCGATCTCCTGTCATCCTGCGACTCGATCTCCTGTCATCCTGTGGCTCGACCATATGTCATCCTGCGACTCGATCGCAGGATCCAGAAACCGCAGGAACCACAACTCTGATGGGCCGATGTGCTTGGATTTGAAAAAACGAAATTGTTGTGATGATTAGTAGGCGAATTTCGGGGTCACATAAAAGGAGCAATAGGCGAGATCCGGTATGAATTTGAGGGCTTCGGCTTCAAGCGTCCCAATAATCTCTTTGAATTCCGAATTGGGGATATCCTCTCTTACATCAAGATCCGCAACAATAATCCTCTCTTTTTCCGAAGCGGCAACAACCCTGAAATCGTGATAACCTGTTATCTGGGGTTCCCTGGAAACCAAATCTTTGAATAGATTTTCAATTGCCTCGATCTCGGGTGTTTTTTCGGGAAGGGGATCTGAGTGGCATACGACTTCACCTCCGAACCTTTTACGGAGCACGGACTCACAAATTTCAGTAACTTCGTGTATGCGTGCCGGACCATACTTTTCAGGTATCTCGCCATGAAGTGAGATCATATACATGGAACCATAGTCATGGACAATAATCTCATGGACATCGGAAATCCCCTCGACCTTTTTTGCTGTTTCACGGATTTGTCTTATCATATCCATGTCAGGTGCCTTTCCCAGAAGGGGGATGATCGCTGAATGACCATGAGTATATCCCAGATAAAGCAACCATATGGAAAGGGCAATGCCGATGCAACCGTCAGCGCGGCTGAAGTTGAA
Organism: Deltaproteobacteria bacterium; assembly: GCA_016932235.1. The sequence continues at coordinate 6,476 of JAFGDF010000098.1, forward strand.
ATGATGGCCTGCAAGCAGACCCGCGATGACCGTCAGTGTACTGATCATCTCGATACGCTGATGTCTTGCATTAGATATTATCGCTTTTGAATGAACCCGGTTTCCGAGAAAGAGAATGAACTGCTCCATCCACAACTTGGCGAAAACCGTTACTAATAGGATCCATGGCAATGCATTCCAGTAGTGAACAACCTGAGGATGGAGGGTCTGATGGATCGAACGCTCCGCGATCTGTATTCCGGAAACAAAGAGGAAAATCGACATTATCAACGGCCCGACATGTTCCATCCTGCCATGACCAAAGGGTGTTTTCTCAGTTGCCGGTCTGGCGGTCACCCAGAATGTAACAACGAGAATAATGGAATTGGCCAGATGGGAGAGCATATGGAAGGCGTCAGCAACAATGGAAATTGAGCCGGAGGCAAGGCCCATTGAAATCTTTATCACAAATAAAAGAACGGTGATGATAATGGATGACCAGCCGGACAGAAATCCATGGGCGATCCTTACTTCCAGGTTATCCGTGCTCTCAAAGTCAGAGATGAATATTCTGCCCAGAAAGTTGTTTGTTGATTCCAGAATCCTCAATTTCATTTCATTCCCCTAATATTATAGAAGCATCTACTGCTATCGGATTTCCATTATTGATCATAAGAGGATTAATATCAATGGATCGGATCCGGGGAAAATATTCCCCGATCTGTCCAAGGCGTATAATTATCCGGGACAGAGCGCCCCTGTCCACAGGAGCCGCACCCCTGAATCCGTTGAGAAGTTTCCGGGATTTCAGCCGGTCGATCAGATGGGCGGCATCGACATTGGAGACAGGAGCCACTACGAAGGCCTTATCATCAAGGACTTCCGCCATAACGCCCCCTAAACCTAGCATCACACAGGGGCCGAATTGAGGGTCTCTAATATACCCGGCGATGAGTTCGAGCTGACCCGGTATCTGGGGCTGAATGAGAATCCTGCCGGCCGCAGGCAGCAGTTGTCGAAGGTCTTCAAATGCATGTTTTAAAGCCGTTTCAGTAGTGATACCCAGATGCACGAGACCCTGCTCCGTCTTATGTATCTCACCGGGCAGGATTCCTTTCAGTACAAGGGGAAACCCCCAATCCCGGCCAATCTTCAGGGCTTCATCCAGGGACGGCAGTATTTGATCCCTCACCACATTAATGCCGCACTTTGACAGGATCTGTTTGGACCTGTATTCATCAAAAACGCTTTCGGTATCAATAAATTCATGTTGGAGATCCGGAAGAGGGGGCAAAGCCGGGAAGATATCTTTTTCGACTTTTTGTCTTCTCTGTCGAATCTTTCTATAGGCAAAAACCGCTTCCATGGCTTCCACGGCCCTTGCAAGCTCCCTGTAAACCGGCACACCGAGATCTTGAATATTGGAATGTGCCCGGGCTGCTTCTTCCCGAAGGCCAAGGAGCCAGCAAAAAATCGGTTTACCGGCCCTGGGTGCATAGGAGACTATTTTAGAAAAATTTTTCAGGGAAGTGGCAGAACCCACAAAGCTGTGAAAAAAAATTGCATCAACATTCGGGTCGGCAGCGGCAGCGGCAACACATGTTTCATAGACCTTCCTGGGGCCGTGTAATTCAATGGCAGGCCACATGTCCACCGGATTGGCAACGGGCATCCAGGATGGGAAGACAGACCCTATTTTTTCGTGTGTTTCCGGCGAAAAATCGGCAATCTCGAGACCTGCCTTATGGATAAAATCCGATGAGATGATCCCGGCCGCACCGCTGAACGTCAGCACTGCAAACCGGTTTTGCAGGTGATCCGAAAGGTCAGGGAACATGGCCAGAGCGCGGCAGATGTCCATCATCTGTTTAAAATCATATGCTTCTATAACCCCTGCCTGTGCAAGAGCGCTGCTTACAATAGCGCCGCTACCGGCCATGCTTGCAGTGTGGGACATGGCCGCCCGGGCGCCCTGAGGGCTTTTCCCGCCTTTTAACACGACAATGGGTTTATTGGAACGGCGGCATAGCTCCATAAAACGGTGAACGTTTTGAATGGACTCCAGATAAAGTCCCACGGCCTTGGTATCCGGGTCGTCAATCAGATATGCCAGTATATCGCTTTCATCAACATCAAGTTTATTTCCGATGGAGCAGACTTTGCTGATATTCATGGTACCGTGAGATATACCGTCAATGAGAAAGTTTGCTGAAAGCATCCCGCTCTGTACAATCAGAGAGACATCGCCAGGGTAAAGACCCACATCCCAGATAATCGGAGTGCAAAAGGAGAATACATAGCGATTTTTTGCATCGATCAGTCCCATGCAATTGGGGCCCCAGATCCGGATGCCGCTTTTACGCGCGATCTCCATCATTTCCTGTTCGAGATGTCGCCCGCGATCCCCTGTTTCGGCGAATCCTGCCGATTCAATGATAACACCCGGGATACCTCTGGCCGCACATTCGGACATGATACCGGGGACTTTCCCGGCAGGGACGAAGATAACAGCAATATCAATCGGATCAGGGATATCCGCTATGGATGGATAGCACTTGAGCCCGTCTATTTCAGAATAGCCTGGATTTATCGGGTAGATGGGGCCTTTGAAACCTCTTGCAAGATTGATTAACAGGGAGTGACCGCCTTTTCCTTTTTTAGCCGTAGCCCCTACGAGGGCAATACCTCTGGGTTTAAAGAAGAATTCCATTTTTTCTCTTTCTTTTCCATCAGATCTTTCATCCTTTGGAAATACAACAGTTATTTTATAAACTGCCAAACAGAGTTGATAAGATTTTTGCCGAACCTTGAGTTTTTTTTAAAGCATTTCACTCGGACCCTGGAATCCTCGACCCCTTGAATCCTTATCATCGACCAACTAAATTGGAGATGATCCATATTTTTTTATACACTTATAAAACCTTACAATTCCATAAAATAATGTAATTTAATGAAAATAGAATCATAGGATTCTTCAACACCGCCTAATCTTTTGACATTTAACCATATTGGTGCGAATATCTCCCGCTATTATGCCCGACATCAAATTCCCTAAAGTTTTTTATGGATGGTGGATAGTCCTGGTCGCCGTGATGTGTACCACCATCATTGTAGGCTCAAGTACCTATTCATTCAGCCTTTTTGTCAAACCCCTTCAGGCACATTTCGGCTGGAATCGTGCCGATATAATGGCGGCTTTTACCATTATGTTCCTTGTAAGCGCAAGTCTGTCTCCTCTTGTCGGAAGACTGGCCGACCTGTTCGGACCGAAAAGGGTTGTTGTCACCGGAGCCCTGATAAGCAGTTCGGCATTTGTTTCGCTCAGTTTTACAAACGGGGCCTTGTCCTTCTACCTGAGTTATGCCGTGCTTGGTGTGGGAGTGGTTAGTATGGGCCAGCTTCCCTTATCCGTGGTAATTTCAAACTGGTTTGAAAAACGCAGGGGGCAGGCCGTTGGTATGATGGCATCCGGCATCGGATTCGGCGGTATAGTTATTGTTCCGATAATGGGCGGATATGTCATACCGAATCTGGGCTGGAGGAATAGCTATCTTGTGCTCAGTTCCTTAACCTTTGTGATCATCCCGTTGGTGATAGCCGTAATTAAGGAAAAACCTGTTGATATGGGGCTGCTTCCTGACGGTGATATGGTTGAAAAATCTCAAAACCCTGCCCATAGCCCATTGAGTACAAGGAAAGACTACACTCTCGCAATGGCAATAAAAAGCCCGGCGTTCTGGATGATAGCCTGTACTTTTATGTTAAGCCAGTTCGGCGTCATGGGAACAATGCAGAGCCAGGTCCCTTATTTTGAGGATATCGGATTTCCTGTCCATCTGGCTGCCACAATACTGGGAATAACGGGATTCTTAAGCGCGATAAGCAAGATCTTCTTCGGCTGGCTCTGTGACCGGATCAATCCAAAATATGCCTGTATCATAGGAGTGGCTCTCCAGGCCATCGGCACATCTATCCTTCTGCAGATGAAAGCGGACTCTTCCGTGATATTCCTTCTCGGTTTTATAATTATTTTCGGGCTTGGTGCGGGCAGTTGGATGCCCATAATGTCCATGCTCGTAAGCACAACTTTCGGATTGCAATCATATGGTGCGATATTTGGAATGGTAAATGTCGCGTTATATGCGGGGGCCTCCTCAGGACCTCTCTCTGCCGGTTATATCTATGACATCACAAACACCTACTTTTGGGCATTTACCGGATTTATATGCCTGTATATCATATCCATTTTTACCGTTATCCTGGTCCGTAAGCCAAGGCAGCGGTCATAAACAAAGCAAGTTAAAAGAATGAATACAATAAAACGATCGGATATCAAACCGGGATCGCATGTGAAGGTCGTCCGGAAGCAGGATCAAAGATCCGGTAAATTGACCGAAGGAGTTGTTCAGGAAATCCTCACAAAGTCCCCCTCGCACCCCCATGGGATCAAGGTTCGCCTTAAGAGCGGTATTGTCGGCCGGGTGAAGGAGCTTTTAATAATTTTTATCCCCCCCCAGTAAACCGCCCAGGATATCAGGGCCGATCCCGGCGACTCCCTTTCGTTCATCCTTGTTCTGGAAACGCGCAGCAGCGAAGATCCTGTCAGCCAGCCTCGAAAAGGGCAGGCTTTGAAGATAAACGGTTCCGGGACCGATTAATTCGGCCAGGAAGATACCTTCACCTCCAAAAAGCGCGTTTTTGAACCCTCCGATGAAC